>JBCCEO010000100.1:0-15470 GCA_039030255.1 Planctomycetota bacterium
ACTTCAAGAGACTGTACAACACGCCAAGCAAAACTCTTTCCTCCGAATTGAACAATTGTGTTCACCCAATTCGAAACAGGCGGAAACGTTGATGTCTGCTGGCTTCCAAATGATCACCTCGTTGCGACAACTTTGCGTCAAGACAAAAAGTGAAGCCCAAGGGGAAGACGCCACCGGTACCTTGAAATTCGTTCCGGCAAATCGACTTGGCCTAGAAGGATTTGCTGCCATCATTCGAGCAACAATGGCCAACTCTCAGGATATAGAAGAACTTGCCCCGCTGGCCGACTATCCCGACACAGACCTGATCGAAAACTTCTCGAACGGGGCTAGCTTTCGAGAATTGAAAACTTGGTTTGCACTAGAATTCGAGAACAAGCATGTAGGCTGCTTACTCACGCAGTTACACCCAAATAAAGCTCTAGAGATCGTCTATCTTGGACTCCGCCCTGACTATCGGGGCCGTAATTTCGCCAGCAATTTGCTGTCTCAGACACAAAGACTTGCCGCAGCAAACGACTGCGAATTAATTGTCACCGCGGTGGATACGCAAAACATCGCAGCTATGCGACTCTATCAAAAACATGGCTTCTCCGAGTACGCGGGCTTCGACTATCTCAGCCTTGATCTTCTGACGTGAATCGCGGCGACAGTCGGGACTTGATTGGCAACCCAAGTCTTGTGATAGTCAACAAGTTGGTTCGGAGTTAACCCCTCTGCGCCGCGGACCAGGTACTTCCTGCCCGACGCGGATCATCTCATTGTTCGCATCCACGAATACTACCTTTGGCTCGATCGGTCCGTTGGCAACTTCATCTTCCAATACGAAGGAGAAAGTCGCCACGATGACCACATCGCCAGGCCTAATAAGGTGTGCAGCCGCTCCATTGGCGCAAATATCGCGGCTTCCTTCGACACCCTCGATGGCATATGTCTCTAGCCGCGTTCCACGTGTCACATTCCAAACATCTACTGCTTCGTAGGATTGGATATCTGCAGCTCGCATTAGGCTCGGTGGTAGCGTTAACGAACCTTCGTAATCCACATCGGCTTGCGTAATCGTAGCTCGATGTATTTTTGCTCTGAGAAACTTGCGATGCATAGCAGATTAGTATTTTTCGACAGCCTAGCCAGGTTTTCCTTGACGAGCCATTTCATCGCGAAGCTCCGCCGCACGCTCATATTCTTCGTGCTCAACAGCTTCTGCTAATTTTTCTTGCAGGCTCTTTTCAACTTCAAAATCGCTTTTCAATGACTCACGCAAATGAATCAAGCGTTCCACCAATTCGTCCGACTCAAATTGATCCTGCCATCCAAGATCGATAAAATTCTCTTCGATCAAAGAAAGCCCTGAGTCGATCGCCGCGATTGCGACTTTTGGTTGCTGCTTTTCAATCGCATACAGTGCAGCGGCTTGACTACGATGAAATAGCACAAACGCCCGATGCTGTTCGTGCTGAAAGGACCAATCTTCGCACGGAGAATGCTCGCGACAAAAGTCCATTAATGACAGCGTGTGCTCGGCATCTCGAACTGCAAGCTCAAAACGTTGCAGCCGCAACCAAGCAACACGGCGATGATAAAATTGGACGAACTCGCGGTCGATTTCCATGCAGGTTTCGTCGTCCAATTCTAATTCGGGCTCGTCCATTTCGCGTTTGCTTAACAACTCTAATAGTGTTGTCTGTCCTTCTGGACGCAATCCGTCGGGACGCCCTTCCGTTTCTAGCTGCAAGATTCCAAGATCAACTCTCAGCTGGATCAAGTCGCGGCCGTCTGCTCCCTTGACTAAGCGGACACACAGCCCGTCGGGTTCAAAAGGCCAATCTTTCAGGATGTGATCAAGGTGTGGATTCGAACTCATACGTATGACGTCCTGGATTTCGCGTTTCGGCGTCTAAATGCCAGAAGGAAGTATAGCAGCAACTTGTTCGTGGTGAAGCGGAAGTGCAGAATCCATTATGGGTACCAAGTGTCACCCCCCGAATATTTTCCAGGTTGCAGAGGTCGAATTGGTCGGTTTGGTAATTCGCTCTACAAAAGGTCTACTACTTTAGGGCCAACCCGAATCCCATCAGTAACTGCCCTCAACAAGCCTGGCGCCCGAAGCAAGTCAAACGCTGAAGCCTCAGGCCTCAGGCTCGCCAACAAACAGGGCGAGCACTTTGAGGAAGACTTTTACATAAAGCAAGTAAAAAGCGACCAGGCAAATCGCAATCGAACTGGTCCACAAGCAGAAGTCATAAAGGCCGCCGGAAACGAGACGCGGATCTAACCTTTTGTAGCGGAAATACAGGCTCGCAAAGATCACAATCAGAAGGATGAAAACCGTTGATATTCCACCAAGTATGACCATCTGATCTGGCATCTGGATAAACGCGAAAAGAGTCGCCCAACCAAACGGGATCAGCCAAGCCGATACGGCAATCGCAATTCTGCGAGACTTCTCATCTTGAAAGTCATATAAACCGACACGCCCAAACGCATCTGCAAACATTCGCGACCAGGCAGCTAAGGCTGCCATAAGCGTCGAATAGAGCACCACAATCGCCCCGACTACAAAAGCGGTCCTGGCCCAAGGCCCGAGTGTCTCGGTATACATTGTGCTTAACGCCGAGATTAACTCCGTGTCGGCCGGCTCCTGTCCCATTCGATTCAACACAGCCGCACCGAGCAAATAAAACATCACGGTCATGAGTGTGTAAGCCACCATGGACAGCAAGGCATCCCAGTACATGATCCTGATCCACCCTTTCGCTCTTCGTTCCCATTCCGCACTCTCATCTTTGGGACCAACGTAACGGGCGTAGCCTTTCTCGATTAGCCAATAGTTGTAGGCCATGATCTCATCGCCACCCACACCGGTGATACCAAATGCTCCCATCGCCACAACCAATAAAGTCGCGTCGGGAATAGTTGGCACAATACCAGCCACAAGGTCACTAGAGGAAATTGCGTAGTCAGTCGCTTGCAATGCAAATAGCGATGCCATGGTGAACAAGGTGAAAGCACCGATCATGATCAGTGAGGCTTTTTCAAGTAGTTGGTAGTAGCCTTGAAAAACCAAAAGAGCCACAGATGCAGCTACAACGTAAGCCGCCGCAATTCCCGCCAAGGTTAGTTTGCCGTCAGCAGTCAAGCTCGGGAAAAAATGCGCTAGGGCCATGACGACTCCGCCCACGATGCCACCAACCTGCAACATCTTTGCCAGCATCAGTAGCAGCCAAGTCCAGATTGTCCAGTTGGCCGATCCCAACTTGGGGCCAGGCAGCGTATTGAAGGAGGCCATGGTCGACTCTCCAGATCCGATCGCGTGCTTACCAAACTCAAGCTGAACGGCGACTTTCACCAAACAGCTAAAGATGATGAACCACATCAGAATAAAGCCAGCTTTTGCTCCTACAATCGTAGTCGCAATTAACTCGCCCGAGCCAACTATAGAAGCTGACAAAATAAACCCAGGCCCGATATGCCGTAGCTTGCCAGCCAAAGTGGTCGGAGGTTCTTGAATTGCGTCGTGGGTAAGCTGATATGGATCCATGGCGTCGACAGGAGAGGCTGGCATGCGGGAGGATTTCCCGCGCATGATAAACTATTTCAGATGCCATTGTGCAATACTTGGCCGTGTTTGGACTTCATGAGCAGACAACTTGCAATACAATAGCGTCCCGTTGAGATTAGCCCCCGCACTCTCTTCTAGATTCTCTTCTCCTTCAGAAAGTTCTGCAGTGATTATTGGTGTCCCGGGCGAAGTCAAACAGGATGAGTATCGCATAGCTATGTTGCCGGTTGGCGTCGAGGAATTAACACGACGCGGCCATCGAGTCCTTATTCAAGCGGGCGCGGGCTTGGGGTCCGGCTTGGCAGATCATGCCTACCTCCAAGCTGGAGCAGAATTGGTCGCGTCTATTGAGGACGTTTATCGCGAAGCAGAACTGATCGTCAAAGTCAAAGAGCCTCAGCCAGAAGAGTACCCGCTTATTCGCCCCGGGCAGACCCTTTTTACTTACTTCCATTTTGCTGCCAGCCGCGAACTGACCGAGACCATGATCCAGAGCGGGGCGCACTGCATCGCATACGAAACGCTTGAGGATGACGAAGGCAGACTATCGCTGCTGACACCGATGAGCGAAGTTGCAGGCCGGATGAGCGTTCAAGAAGGAGCCAAATACCTCGAACGCCCACAACAAGGACGCGGAATCCTACTAGGCGGGGTCCCAGGTGTTGCTCCCGCTCATATTACCGTGATCGGAGGCGGTGTGGTTGGAGCCAACGCGGCCAAGATAGCGGCAGGCTTTCAAGCCGATGTTGCCATCTTAGACGTCAACATGGATCGACTCCGCTATCTCGACGATGTGATGCCCGCAAATGTGAACGTACTCTTCAGCGATCGCCACACAATCCGTGAAGAACTGAAGCTGGCTGACCTGGTTATTGGTGCCGTGCTCATTCCAGGCGCAAAAGCCCCACACCTCGTCAGCAAAGACGACTTAAAACTCATGAAACCCGGGTCGGTCATCATCGACGTAGCTATTGACCAAGGTGGATGCGTTGAAACCAGCCGGCCAACCACGCACAAAGAGCCAACCTATATCGTCGATGGTGTTTTGCACTACTGCGTTACCAATATGCCTGGTGCTGTCGGCCGCACAAGCACTTTTGCACTATGTAACGTCACTTTACCTTGGGTCTTACAGCTGGCAGAACGCGGAATTGCACCCGCGATCAGTACCTTGCCAGGTATCCAAACGGCGTTAAACGTGTACGACAACAAAGTCACCTACAAGCCGGTAGCCGATACCTTCGGTCTTGACTTTGTACCTCCCACCGATGCACTCGGCTCTTAAAAGATCGTAGAACTTTCCGAAAGCCTAAGCTATGACAACCGCGACATCCTCACCGCAGGCTGCGCCTGCAGCAGTCTCCTGGCAAGGAGAAGAGCAGGGAGGCTTCTTGCAGTTAATTGATCAAACGCTACTGCCAAGCGAATTAAAGCTGATCGACTGCATCGATGTGGAAACCGTTTGGGAAGCCATCAAAATGTTACGTGTCCGCGGCGCTCCAGCCATTGGCATAGCTGCTGCATATGGCGTCGTTGTATCCCAAGCAAAGGTCGCGGATTCCGAAGCCGCAATGCGGGCTGCTGACTACTTGGCGACTAGCCGACCAACCGCAGTAAACCTGTTCTGGGCTCTTAATCGAATGCAGGCAGTGATTCAGAAAAACGTTGATGTAAGCAGCCTACCAGCGGAATTACTCTCCGAAGCTCGGCAAATACACGACGAAGACAAACATATGTGTCACGCTATCGGAAAACACGGCGCAGAACTCATCGCAAACCAATCAACGATAATGACTCACTGCAACGCCGGAGGGCTGGCAACCGCCGAATACGGAACCGCACTTAGCGTAATGTTTACCTGCCAAGATCAGGGCAAAAACATCAACGTGTATGCAGATGAAACACGCCCGCTGTGGCAAGGCTCAAGACTCACTGCCTGGGAATTGCAACAACGAGGAATTCCCGTTACCGTCATTTGCGACAACATGGCCGCACACGTCATGCAGACAAGCAAAGTCGACGCCGTGATCGTTGGAGCCGATCGCATCACAGCCAGAGGTGATGCCGCCAACAAAATCGGTACTTATTCACTAGCAGTGAATGCCAAGCACCACGGCGTTCCCTTCTATGTTGCTGCACCAAGCAGCACCTTCGACTTGGATTTGGTCAACGGAGCAGAAATACCGATTGAACAACGTGATCCGTCAGAAGTCATCGCGCCATACAACACAACCTTAGCTCCTCAAGACGTTGCCGTTTACAACCCAGCCTTTGATGTCACTCCAGCCGAATTGATCACAGCGCTCATTACCGAAAACGGTGTTGTCCAAGCACCAACCGAATCGAGCGTCCGAGCCCACCTGGAGTCTTAGAACCAATTTCCGCAAGGAAGCAACTGCCTTTCGGAGGAAACGGGTTGACTCGCCTGCAAGCAGATTTTTACCAGCAATCGACTCGAAAACTTGCTAGAGCATTGCTGGGCAAAACACTCGTTCGCCAGCTCGCGAATGAAACGCTCCGATGCATAATCGTGGAGGTAGAATCCTACTTGGACAAGAATGATCCTGCAGCCCATAGCCATTGCGGACAAACCAAACGCAATGCCTCGATGTTCAAAGAAGCAGGAACTCTCTACGTCTATACCATCCACAACAGATTCTGCATCAACGTTGTGTCTGAAGCCAGAGGCCGTGGAGCAGCCGTGCTTATCCGAGCCGTCGAACCGATCGACGGAATGGAAACGATGTGGAATTCGCGTTTCCCAGAAGAACCGCCTCAAAGCCCTCTGAGCACACGCGAGCTGGTTAAGCTAACCCAAGGACCGGGACGGCTCAGCCAAGCCTTGGAGATCAACTTGAAACAGAACGGGCTTTCACTGGTCGATGACGCGACTGTATGGCTCGAAGCCCCTGATCCTCTGTTGCTTAAAAAACGTTGGAAGATCCGCAGCAGCGCACGGATTGGCATCAGCAAAGCAACGGACTTACCGTTACGATATTTTATCGATGGCAACAAATTTGTAAGCGGCAAAGCCAGCGAGCATTCGCAAGGTCGCAAATGGTCTTTCCAAGGTTAACGCCTCCGCTCACTTGCACGTCGAAATCTCATATAGACAGACCGGAGTAGTATCCATGCATGCGACGCGATTGTTTCTGTGGTTCGGGATCGTTTTGTCCGCCATTCCAATTACGCTCGTACAAACTCGTATCTGGGGTGCGGATACGATCCAATCTGATATCGCCACTGAAGGCTTTGCGATCGCTACATTCGAAATCGATGTATCGCCTCCTATCGGTAGTCCACTTGCTTACGACCCAACCAAAGAAATCACCGCGCCATTACTGCTCAAAGGCATCGTGTTTTTGCCGGACGGGGATAAGCCCATTGTGCTAACTTCCTTAGATTGGCTTGGGGTCGCAAACCTGGCGCAGGACGAGTTCAAACAGGCACTGGCAACTGCGGTTGAAACTTCAACATCACGTGTTGCCATCCATTCTATCCACCAACACGATGCACCACGATGTGACCTTTCGGCCGCAGCAGTATTGGAGCGATATGGCCTAGCTGATCGTCACTATGATTCAGAGTTCATCCGAAGCTGCATCCAGCGAGCCTCTAAAGCCGCAAAGGAAGCACTGAAAGATGCTGTCGAAATAAAGGCTGTTTCCTTTGGAAAAGCACAAGTCGCGGATGTAGCGTCCAACCGAAGAATGCTGGGACCAGATGGGAAAGTGCACACTACGCGCTATACCGCTTGTCGAGATCCGAAGATCCGAGCTTTGCCACTTGGCGTAATCGACCCCTGGCTAAGAAGCTTGGTGCTGTACCAAGGAGAGGGCTCGAAACAAGAGGCTGCAGCGGTGCTAACCTTTTACGCCACGCACCCGCAAAGTTACTACCGCACCGGCCAAGCCAACCCAGACTTTCCAGGATTGGCTCGCAACGCACGCCAGAAAGATTCGGGCACCTTCCACCTGCATTTCAATGGTGCAGGAGGTAACATCGGAGCCGGAAAATACAACGATGGATCACATACGAATCGGCAAGTACTCGCCAGAAAAGTAGAAGCCGCAATGAAACAGAGTTGGGAGCAACAATCCCGACTCTCTACGATCGCTCTGGCTTGGGCAACAGAACGGATCCCAATCCAGTTGGGTGAGCATCTAAGGAAGACCGATCTGGAGAAGATCCTGAAAGATGCGAGTGAGCAACCAGCCGTACAGTTGAATGCTGCGAAGAAAATCGCTTTGCTTGAGCGATCGAAAGAGGGTAAACAAATTGAAATACATTGCCTACAGCTCGGATCAACCAAAGTCCTTTTCATGCCAGGCGAATTGTTCGTGGAGTACCAATTGGCCGCACAGTCCATGCTTCCAGCATCGCCCATAATGATGGCCGCGTACGGCGAATATGGAACCGGATACATCGGCACGCGTATCGCCTATCCACAGGGCGGCTATGAAGTCAGCAATCGAGCGTCCAATGTGCCGCCGAGCTACGAGGCAATCCTTTTGGCAGCTATGAAAAAGCTACTGGAAGTGCCAAATTCAACCGTGTTTGCAAGCGACTTTACTGATACCATCGGACCACTACCGTAGTTTAAGGTCCTGCCGCAAACTGAAATTCAGGAGAGCTCTTCGTAGCCCATTTCCAGTTCACCTGATTGCTTGATTTGCCGATAGGCATCGAAATAGAAATCAAGTATGGGAATTTCGCTTTCTGCGCTTATGCGTGAACAAGGGATTTGCGGTTTTGCAGTCCCGGTGAATTTCAGGATGTACTCTTTGAGAATCTCACGCTGCTGCAATCCGTCGATTCCCAATGCGACTTGTTGCTCAAGCTCCTCAAATTCGGCGGAAATATCGCGTATTGCATCTCCCCAATTATCCAGCAGACGCAGTCTGCCACCATCCAGCAAGAGGGCTTGCCTCTGGATTAGGTGAAGTACAAGTATTTGACTTCCAACCGTGTCAAACGAAATCTCGTGGCGATTGTTGTGCAAATCGACGATGGCATACGCTAAGAGACGGTCAGCAAGAATGTACTCTGCGTAGACGCGTGCTAGGGGCGATTTCTTGCTCAATAATTCCACGATCGCAAGTAAATCGACTCGCAGTTCTTCAAAACCAGAATTCGGCCACTTCCGTTTGACAACTCGGTTGTCGTGATAAGGCAACAACCCAGAATCGTGCCCCCATTCATGGATGTGCAACCACACGGAACCGGCGTCCATGATCTCTGCTTCGCCGGCGGATCTCATCCATTGTCGAAGATTTGGAAAGGAACTAGATGTGACACGGCGATTCAAAACCGGTTGAGTAAAGCGGCGAAAGCGGGCCGCGAAGCGATCGACCAAATAGTATGCACGTGCTTCCGGGTGATATTGCTGTTCCTGCTTCCGCTCTGCGAGGTGCTCAGCGAATACTCCCAACAGCTCAGGATTATCCAGACTCTTCGTGCAGGATTCGACCGTGCCGGACCAGGCAGTCGATTCATATTCGCCCGTGAGTTCCAAGGCTGTTTGCCTCTGGCGCATCAAAAGGCCCTCAAAGTATGCGCCGTCTGACTTGGAAGGATTCATAAATGCTACAATGAATCGCAAAAGCCCACAGTCCATTTGGATGCAGGACAGTCTTCCACTGCCATCCTCGATAAAGGAGCTCAATTGCTGCTCTGCATCAGCAATGCAAGGCGAATCGTAGAGCTCTTGCCACATCCGTCCTCGCAACTCTATAGCCAGGCTCTCATCGACATAAACCTTATCCTGCGCAACATATCCAAGCTTTACTTCGTCGATCATCCTGATGATCGAGTATGCAAACTCCAAGAACTTAGCCTCAAACATTTCCACCTCTCCCAATCGAGATTCAAAGCACTCGCGTCCACGAATCCAATGTATTTCCTTGTGTTTTATTTGCCCGTAAAGAAGCATCCAGAGCGGTGATAACGGCAAGGGGGTTGCAGAGAATCCCGAAGCGTTACTTGGCGTTGCTCGCTCAGTTGTATCGAACGGTTCTTTTGTTTTTTCGAAAATCACGCTTGGTTTGCAACCAAACGTTACTTTCAGGTTCAATACGAGGGGTGGGGTTTATTCGGCGTACTTTGGCGGGTTCCGAGCATGACTCTGTTGCTCTTGCGCTAGCATTTCTACCTACACAAGCGTTGCTTGGTAACAAGTATTTTCTTGTTTAGGGGATGCAAGCAATTGAACCAGCGATACTTCGATTATTCCAAACCGGAATGCAAGGTCAAGTAATTTTTTCCGTAGATCCCTCAAAACCTAAGTTCGTCAAATCTTCACAATTCGACGTTGGGGAAAAGAGAAGTTACCTCAGAACTGCTCTTTCAGGCAGTCGATTGCTATGGACGGATAGCCTCCCAGGGATTCCGCTGCAAGCGATCTAGAAAACGGGACCAACGCGTTAAAATTACCTGATCATCCGCATCAAAAAACTTACGTTCAAATGCGAGCCACTTCGCCCATTGCAATGCGGACAGCAGGCAAGAAACTCGGTCCAAAGCAATGACGCGCTCAGGGCAGACGCTAGAGTTCTTTTCGCAGTAGTATTGCAGGCCAGCAGACCATGCTTCCGCGTCGAATGGTTCTAGCGAACCGAGCAAGCGGGCTACATCCGTCGCGGGTTCATCGATACGGGCCGCGCCCAAATCAACAATACCCGTAACGCGATCGCCACTGAACAAGACGTGTTCGCTCCAAATGTCGCGTAGAACGAAATGTGTCTGCACAGGCTCGAAGCAAGATTCAAGTAACTTAATCGCTAATGGCAAGTGTACCTGCAAGGCATCGGCAGTTTCCTGGGTAAGTGACGCGATCCGAGAATCTCCAACAGTCCGTACTCGCTCCCTGAGTCGAAGCACTAAAGAGTCGCTTCGAGCTTGCTGCAGGAGTTGCATCCGGGTCAGGACAGCTGGACTGGGCTGTTTTTGCATCTTCCATGCCGATTGCCAACATCGATGCAAGGCCGCCAGCGCCTGCAGCGCAGCTTGAAGGCGTACTGGCGATCGCTTCTGTTCATAGTCAGCCCTCCCAGGCATCCATTCGGTGAACTCCCAATGCCCATTATCCGAACGTACAAATGTAGTCCCATTCGACGTTGGAAAGTAGCGCGGAAGCCAGAGCAAATCTGCCGAGTGGGTCGCCTTCACGGCCAATCGCATTTGCTCGAGCTTTTCAAAGCCAAATTCAACTGGCCAGCGGCGCAAGCAATACTCCTGTGGTGAAGCCGAATCGGAATCCGAAAACTGCCTCGCAGTTCCTTCACCGGCCGAGCAGCGTATGACACTTGAGCGAGAGAAGCCACCCTGGATCAATTCGATTGGTTTGGCCGCATAGAATTCGAGAAAGTTACGCCTTACGTCGGCGGGTATGTCTTTCTCGAACTGGCTCATTAAGAATCTTTCCTTGAGGTTAGAATAGTGTTAGGGCTCGCAACCTTGTGAAATGGTGTCTACTTCACGTGTTTCGGTATTCGCAGCCCGTTTCCGATCGCGTTGCAAAACACTAATCGTAGTGCAGAATGCCCTAGGACGACAACTTAGTCAAAACCTACGAACGAAGGAAACCTGATGCTCCTGATTGGAACCATGAATTGGTCCAGCACAAGAATGTCGGGCATGTTTCAATGCCCAACTTGCGGAGGCAGCCAGAATTTCCGGCTGAAGAGTACGCGTCCGTTCTTGACACTTTATTTCATTCCGGTCGTTCCCATTGGAGGGCTTGAGGAATACGTGGAGTGTCGCAATTGCCGAGAGGCCTTTGAGCCAGTCGTGTTGACAAACCATTTGCTTCCTGCGGATACGCCAGCCGGCGTTGAAACTCCCAACCAAAATGAGCAAGCCTTCGAAAAGGACTTGCTTAGCATCATTGCGCTGATGATGGTCGAAGACGGTCATGTCACTGAGAACGAGATCACTATCGCTCGTCGCGTGTTCGAAAACATGACGGGACAAACGCTTTCAAGAGAGCAATTAGGTGCATCTTGCTCGCAAGTCCAGCTCCACCGTCTATCGATTGAGAGCTTTTTGGCGACTGCCACTCAACGCAGATCGCATGAAGAAAAGCTGCTGATGCTACAAGCTATTTTTGGGGTGGCCAGCGCGGACGGACAAGTCTCCGAGGGACGCATGCAGTCGCTAATTCGATCGCAACGCCTTTTGGAAATCGACGAACAAGAATTTGAAACAGCGATTGCCGCTACCGGGCAATGGCTCAGCTAGACTAGGGCTCGCACTCACCCCGAGCCTACAAAGAAAAACGCCCACCAAATTTACGATGAGCGCCTCAATGTTTTTACGAATCGTCTTCGCGATGCGAAGCGAAGCCTGGAGAGCCCCCAGTTAGAAGGGATCGCCGGATCCACCAAATGGGTCACTTCCTCCTCCGAATGGATCTCCCATTCCGTCGCCACCAAAGGGATCACCGCCGCCAGCATCACCACCGAATGGGTCTCCTCCGCCAGCATCGCCACCGAATGGGTCGCCTCCGCCAGCATCTCCTCCAAATGGATTTCCGTTGTCCATAGCAGGAGTATCAAAAGGACTGCCTGAATTGGCATCACCTGCATTGAAAATACTGCCGCCTTCTTGGGTTGAAGTGTCGGCATCGGCTGCCCCAGGTTTTAGGGCCGTGGCTTGAGTCATGGTTGGCAAAACAGCTCCGGTCGGACGAATGCACTGTACCTGCCCACTAGTCGTAATAAGGTAGATCCGATCAGACTTCTGATTCACAACCAACTTGGCTAACGAACCGGCAGGCGAACGCCCCCTTACGATCCCGGTTTCCGAGTCGATTGAAACCAACTCAGAGGAATTAGAGATTCCCAAAACCTGGTTTCCAATTTTTCCAATCGGCTGCAACAGGTTCGCTCTAGGCGAACGCCAAAGTGCTGAACCAACTTGGTCATCGATGGCGACCAATTCACCATATTCTGAAGCGACGTAAACAAAGTCTCCAGTCACCAATGCTGGTGCAGTAGTAGCTTGACCGAAGTGATATTCCCAAAGCAATCTCCCCTTTCGGAAGTCGGCCGAGATCTTGGTGACAATTCCATTCTTGTTGGCGGAATAAAACGCATTGTTTCCAGAAGCAAGACTGCCACTCAGCCCGGCCGAGGATTCGTAGCGAATGTATTCGGTTGGATCATTGCCACCGGCGAAGACATAGACATAGCCCTCATCGGTCGCCATCGCGGCGTACAGCCCGTTTTCGGTACTCGCTGGTTCGCCGACCACACGGCCAGTCATCAAGTAACCAAAAGGCCGAGGTCGCTCTACTTCGAGGCCATGAGTATCTATCTTGCCCCGAATATCTGCAGTAAAGGCCATCTTTCCGCACGCAACCAAGGCATTCGATGACGGATTCTTCAAATTCTCCGTGTGCTTTTGCTTACCGGTTTCCCAATCCAAAACGAAGAGCTTGAGCCCTTGGATTACCGAGACGCCAGATACCGAAACGGCCGCCGGATGAGCAGGAGCACTCGCATTTCCGCAAGGTGTCGACCACAAGACTTTTCCAGTTTCTGCGTCCATGGTCTGGACAAGTCCATCGCCGCTAACCAATACGAGCTTTATCTCCGGAATAATCTTTTCTTGAACGTTAATTCCATCTGCTTTCCCAAGCAGACGCGCCGCGTAATCTTGGGCGCGTTTCTTGGCCTCTTCCAATCCGATCGGCTTACCATCGTTTCCAGGAGTATCAGACGCGATTCTCAGTGTTCGCTGGGGTAGCTCGACAACCGCATATTGCTTCGAATTGTTGGAATTCACCCACAAATGTGTCGAAACAACGCCTCGTCCATAACTGGGCAACTGCATCTGCCCTTTCCAAGCTGTCTCTAAGCCAATCTGACGAAGAAAGCCGTTGGACACTTGCGCATTAGCGCTTGTCGGGAATGCAAAAACAGAGAAGGTCGCAATCAGAAGTAACAACCGCATAGGTCTCTCCAAGAGACAAAAGACAAGAGGGTGACGAGCTTCGAGTAGTTCCAATAAACGCTCCCCTTCTATTGTAGTCGCTGTACCGAAAAACTCCGAGCGTTTTTCCACATGCGTTTGAAACAACTGCCGCAGACCAGGCCATTTTTCGCAACAAGGGTTGTCAAAAATAAATCGCACTCATATCGTAATATCAGCGTAACGACGATCAGCATGTGAAAGCTAACACCGTCTGAAACAACCCCACAAGACCGATGCACCCCCCTCAAAATAGCCATATCCGACCGGTTGATCAGCTTGTAATCGATGCATTACGGAAGTTTGAGACCGGAATTGCTTCGGAATTTGGTCCGGAAAAAAGACCTGAAAATGAGGATGGCGGGCCGAAAGGCATGACGGTTCACGATTTGACGGAATGCTTGGAGGTAACTGCTACAGCCATTCGCCAACGTTTGGAACGCTTAGTGAGCATGGAACTGATTGCACGATGGAAAGAAAGTATTGGTCGAGGACGCCCGCAGTACCGGTACTGCCTTACCGCACGTGGTTCCCGCTACGCTGCAGCTAGCTACGCAGATCTTGCAACAGCACTTTGGCAGGAGCTGATGGAATTGCCGAGCCCTCAGCAACGATCGCATATCTTGCAGGGTGTTGCCAGAAGATTAGGAGAGGGCTTGAAACAAAGCCTGGAATGCCTCGCTGGAGCAACCATCCAGGAACGGATGGAAGCCACGGTCGAAGAACTTGGGAAACGAAAAGTAGAGGCCACTGTAGAAGGCGATAGTCAATTACCCGTACTGACCGTACACTCATGCCCATATCCTGAAATTTCTGCTTTGGATGACGGGCGACAACTGTGCGAGCTGGAGCAGGAGATGCTCAGCGATGCACTTGGTGCCGCCGTACAATTGGATAGCTGTAGATTGGACGGCAAATGCCAATGTCACTTCCGACTTGTCGACTCTAGCCCTGAGCCAGCAACCGTGTAAAAAGACCTCAAATAAAGATGAAACAGGCCGATTGTTTGCCGTCGGCCACCAACGCAAAAACTACTACAGAATTTAAAACGAATAGAGTCTGGAAACGTTCATGACCCACGTCCTCAAGATCGAAGACCTCCACGTATCGGTGGAAGGTAAGCCCATTCTCCGCGGCGTTAATTTGGAGATGAAACACGGTGAAACTCATGCACTGATGGGCCCCAACGGGTCAGGAAAGAGTACTCTTGGCTTGGTGATTGCAGGTCACCCCGGATACGAGGTTACCGCAGGCTCGATAACGCTAGACAGCGAGGATCTGCTGGAGATGGAAGCCGATGGCCGCGCCCGTGCTGGAATCTTTATGGCATTCCAAAGGCCAGTTAGCGTCCCTGGTGTGAAGATGGCTGACTTCCTGCGCCACGCGACGACCAACGTCCGCCAGCCGGACAGGAAAGAAGGCGAAGAGCTGATCCCAATGCGTGAGTTCCGTAAAGAACTGAAAGACAAAATGTCTCAGCTCAAGATGGATACTGAATTCGCTCGTCGCTACGTAAACGATGGTTTTTCGGGTGGTGAAATGAAACGAGCCGAAATTCTGCAATTAGCTATGCTTCAACCAAAGTTCGCAATTCTCGATGAAACAGACAGTGGACTCGATGCTGATGCAGTTCGTCTAGCCAGTGCAAGCATCGCTGAGATTGGCCGAGAAAAAATGGGTCTTTTAATCATCACCCACCACGACAAACTTCTAGAACACAATCCTCCAGAATTCACGCACGTGATGCTTGGTGGCCGAATTGTAGAAACAGGCGGAGTCGAACTCGCTCAGGAGTTACACTCCAAGGGTTATGAGCGAATTCGAAATGCTTATCCAGACGCTGAAAAAGCTAACCAAGAAATGGTAAGTGAGGAAACGATCGGCGTATAAGGTCGAAGTCTCACAGACCCCGAAACAAGAAAATGCATCGAGTGAC
>JBCCEO010000101.1:0-15344 GCA_039030255.1 Planctomycetota bacterium
ACTCGGCACACCCTTAGCAGAGACTTAGCACCCAAAGTCGCCATAGCCTGCGTCGTCGGCCATGATGTAAATAATGTTTGGCCGCTCGAGCGCGGAAACGGTGCCAACGATAACGCTTAGAACAAAACTTAGAATCAGATAAAATTTGAGCCTTACCATGGAGCTTTTTTCGGTGGGCGATCAGTGTGAAAATCGGGATGTTGAAACGGTTGTTAGCAGACTTAACCTAGCTGCTGCTCAGTTGAAATCACAGGCGTTGAAACAGTGATTCGAATAAAGAAAAACGCTATTGTTTGACTTTAATATTGAGCCTCGGCAGGGATACGCACGTCTATCCCAAGAAAACGATTTCACACGCAACATATTCCCATAAAAGGGCTAATAAACAGCATATTTCGAATGCAACGGCGTTGCCTCAGACTTATAATGTAATCGTGTTAGGAAGAATGGTCGAAGGTTCGACGGGGGCAAATCGAATCTAGACCTTCTTCCTTGCCACAAAGGCGACTTTGGGAGTGACCTCGGTAACCAAGGACGAGGGGACTTCAAGAGCCGCCTTTTTTCGTGCGCTGATTTGGGCATACCGACTGAACGTCGTGTTTCTCTCTCAAGTCCAGAAGCTATTCGTCAAGAAAAAGCTTCAACCATCACGTTTGCGTTCCCTTTTGAATTGTGCACTATCTCTGTTGCTGGCATCAGCAGGTTGTATTGATTTGCTCATTACCCTTTGTTAATTAAACCAGTTGGAGTGGTTGCTAATGGCTTAGCCAAATGGAGTAGGGTAGTGAGTCTCGCGCGTTTATTACTTTGCAGTGCGCCCACTCTCTTTGTTGCAGCAGTTTTTGTTTCAATAAACAACCGTCCTTTGCAGGCACAAACCCTAAAACAAGTTCGCGCGGAAGTTCGCAGCGAGAATAGTGCTTCGCCGGCGACCCAACGAGATTCCGAGTCGCAAGCCCGGCAACGCAAATCACGCGCGTACTTATCCAACCGCGACTCTGATTGCGACGACCGATCTGACGACGAGAGCCTGTGGGTGCAGATCGGGACTGGAATTATCAAGTTGCCGTTTGTGCTGCCGCGAGCGATGGCCCGAGACGAGGATTTTCGAGCAGGCTACTTCAGGCGCTATCCTTATTTGCATGGCAGCGAAAGTTACGTCACCGATTTTGCTTACTCCGAACGTGGAACCGCTCCTTGGTTACTTCGTTTGCGTGCCGACTACTCCAGCGACTTTGATTCGCTATCGTATTGGGGCGGTTCGGTCCTCTTGGACACCTCCAGTCGATTTGGCATCATGAGCGACCTGTACTATCGGCAAGAAGAATTGAGCGTAGGCAACGATTCGTTATGGAATGGCGACACCAATATCGTTTTCCGATTTGCCCAAGGCGAGTCACTTCAGATGCGGGCCGGAGCCGGATTGAATTGGTTAGCAGATAGCCGTGATAGCGACTTTGGCATGAATTTTACCTACAGTGGTGACTGGTTTCCCTCCGATCCTTGGATTGTTTCCGGCGAGCTCGATGCAGGCAAACTTGGTAGCGCGGACTTCCTGCATTTACGTGCGACGGTTGGAGCACAATATCACCGCGTAGAACTATTCAGCGGTTATGACCATGTCTCGATCGGCGGCGCGAAGATAGGTGGCCCCGTTTTTGGCCTCAGACTGTGGTACTAACGATGTGCTAACTTCTAGTTTTGGCTTTGTTGCATTGCTTCAACCGACTTTAAGGTGACGACAATAGCTTCAGTTCGATTTGTAAATCGCCTTGATTGTCTTGAAGTGCTCCGGGCGACTCATTGATACGAAAATGAAGCTCACCCGAGAGCGGCGCGACAGTCTCGGATTCCATCCCCAGAGGAACGATGGTCAGTTTCTCCGTTTTGCTCGTGCCGTTTCGTGGCATGGCGAAGCCTAGCATGAGTCGACCGAGCGGTTGTCCACGATAGTATTCCAACGAAACGCCATCGGCCGTCGAGATCCAAGGCGCGGAAGTCTCAGCAACTCGAAACTTCCCTTTTGCCCTCACCTGCAGCTTAGTTCCCTCTAACACATAAAAGCCACTTGCCTGCCAAGATTCTTGAGTAGACAACGTAAGCTGGATTTCTTGAGATCCGAGTTTCCTGGGTTGAGGCGAAACCTGCAGCATACCAGGTTCGGGAGTCCAACCGTACTCTAGATCTGAAACAAACGCATTCCAAGACTCCCGAATCGCAGGCCAACGACTTCGTAAGCGTTGGAAAAGCCAGCGTGTTTGAATTGGGTCCGGTTGCATCGGCTGGTTCAACATATCCAGATACGCCTCTCTTGTATCGGGATGATTCAACATGAACACAACCGCTGCCCAACTCCATGCATAGGCCTCGGGCCGGCGATGCGCCGTATTGTCATACTGCATGACCTGCTCAAGCGACGGAGCCTTGCCCGTCTCTAAATCCTTTTGAATCCGAGTGATTCGCCCCCAGTATGGGACTTCCTTCTTTTGAACTGGAATGATCGGTGCAAACAGTTCTCCTTGGCTGTATTCCCAGCGGTGCGTCCCGAAGTATTCGGCCATTCCTTCCATGATCCAAGGCGGCGCATTGGCCCCAAACTGGCGGCTCATAAACCAGTGCGTACCTTCGTGGATCAGCAAATGCCTGCGATAATAAGCACTTGGCTGCTCGGTCACGAAAAGCTGATCCCCGTACTGAAAGCCATAGGGGAATTCGGGCACTCCGGCGGGTATGAGCCCCGCACTCCGAAAGCGTTGTTTGTCCAGCATCAAGCAAGCTGTTGCTTTCCAGCTTGCGACATCATCCGGGGACACTTCAAAGAACTCGCACCAAATCGGAACTGCGGCATCAAAAGCCTTTGGCAGCTCCTGCAACTCCAAATCGACTTCAGGATCAGCGGGCAGATCGGTTATCAACTCGATGTATTTCCCTTCAAAACGCCGAAAACCATCCTGGGCCAAACCTGCTTCGAAACTAGCAAAGAGCATGCTGACAGCGAACGCCAGGCAAGGGCGAAAGAGCAAATTTCGAACCGGCAGTTTTCGAGGGTACATTTGTGCCTACCGAAGGAATAATATGGAGCTCACAATTCTAGCACACGTTGCCCATGTTCAATTTCAGCGATCCTTTTTGGGAAGACTTCTAACGGACCTAGGTGCGGTTTTTTCAAGGGCAAATCAGAGTTTCAATTTAGGGTTGGACGCCGTTCGCTACGAGAAAGAATATCGGTGCTTTTGCCAAGCAAGAGTCAACCAAGCTTTGAAACTCTGATCTGCCCTGCCGTTTTATCTGCGCGAGTTCCAGCCTACCTGTGTGTGGAGTACACTGGAGTCGTGATCTACCCGCCTTCCGACAAAGCCACTTCTCTCCCTTGGAGTCCTCAATGACCAAAAACAATACATCCCGACGAAAGTTCCTGGCTGCATCGGCGACTCTTTCCGCAGCCGCCACCAGCATGGTTCATAGCTCTTCGGCCAAAGCTCAAGAATCGCAAGAAGTCCGCATCGGAATAGTGGGTTGTGGCGGACGAGGACGTGGTGCATTGCAAGACTCCCTAGCAATCAACTCCAACGTCAAAGTCGTTGCTGCAGCCGACTTGTATGAAAAGAACTGCCAAGTAGCCCGCACTTTGACCGGCAAAAAGTATCCTGACAAAGTCGACATTGCAGAGGACAGAATGTATGGCGGCCTCGATGGCTACAAACGGATCTTAGACGACAAAGAAGTTGACTTGGTCTTCCTAACAACTTCACCAGGATTCCGCCCGTACCATATTTTAGAGGCCGTCGAAGCTGGCAAGCACGTGTTCGCCGAAAAGCCAAGCTGCGTCGACCCAGCCGGATATCAAGTTTGCTTGAAAGCGGACGCGCGTGCCAAGGAGAATCACACGGCCATCGTGACTGGTACCCAGTATCGCCGGCAAACGAATTACATCGGAGCCGTCGAGCAAATCCGAAAGGGAACCATCGGCGATATCGTCAGTGCACAGTCGCGTTATTGCTCCAATGGCATCTGGTACCGCAACCGCAAACCGGGACAAAGCGATGCCGAATATCAAATGTTCAATTGGATGCACTTTATTTGGTTGAGCGGCGATCAAATCGCTGAGCAAGCGGTCCACAATATCGACGCGATGAATTGGGTCATGGGCTCTGCTCCAGAATCTGCATACGGATCTGGCGGACGATTCACTCGACCAAAGGATAGCGAAATGTGGGACAACGTTTGCATTGACTACGTTTACCCTGGCAACAAAGTACTTTCATTCATGTGCCGCCAAATTCCAGACACAAAGGGTGACAATGGAAACATCATCTTTGGTACGGAGGGCATTTGTTACATTAGCGCAATGAGCGGTGGGTCGAAGATCACGGATTACGACGGAAATGATATCTGGAAACTGGGCGGATCCATTGGTGATGCTTACAAGCAAGAGCACAAAGACCTGGTGGATTCCATTGTGTCCGGAAACCCAATTGTCGAACTCAAGCAAACCGCCGACAGTTCGTTGACAGCAGTCATGGGACGAATGGCCGCCTACACGGGTCAACAAGTCACCTGGGACTTTGTGACTACCCAATCCAAACTCGATTTATTCCCCAAGAAGCTAACCTGGGATGGTGAGCTTCCTGATCCCCAGCATGCGGTACCTGGCAAAACCAAGCTCATTTAGCTCCTAACGATTCGTGAACTGGATCCCATCGAAGAGGCAGCTGGAATTTGGCTGCCTTTTTGATTGCGCCGCTCGTTGAATACGTTCGCCTGGTGTACCTTGAGATCCTACAAAAGCTTGAGCTAGCACTAGGCAGTTTATCGAAGCATCCGTATCATGCAGGCGTCGGTGTAACTTCCAAATTGGGAGTGGAACCGAGATCAGTCCAAGGGCGAACTATTCTGCGGAAATGCCATGAGTGACCTAACAGAAAAATACAACGAAGCTGAAAAACTAAAGGACGAGGGCAAGTACGACGAGTCGATCGCTTTGCTCAGCGAGATCCTAGCCGAAGATGAAAACCACATTTTGACCCATCTCACGCTTTGCCGAGTCTACACTTTGATCAACAATTTCGACTTGGCAATCCAGCATGGACAGAAGGCTTGTGAAATTGAGCCTTCAGAGCCCTTTAACTTCACAGCACTCAGTGTCACGTACCAGCGTGCTTGGGCTGGTACACAAGAGCAGAAGTACATCCAAATGGCCGAAGATGCCATGGCCGAATCGCGTCGCCTGGAATCGCTAAAGTAGGTGCACTTGCATGAGCGACTCGACTTCAACAAGTGCCGCCGATTTGCCCCTACAGGGTCAAAGTGTTCTTTGTTTTACTGGTGACATCTATGAAGACCTCGAGCTCTGGTATCCGAAGCTTCGGTTGATTGAGGCCGGCGCCCAGTTTGTGATTGCTGGTGAATCGGCTAATCAGCTTTACGCGGGCAAAAACGGATACCCTTGCCAATCAGATATTGCGATTGAAGACGTGGACTTCGATTCTTATCAGGCACTGGTCGTACCGGGCGGATTCATGCCTGACAAACTACGACGGCACCCTCGGGTTCTAGAGATAGTTCGCGAATTTTTCGAGGCGGGAAAGCCAGTCGCGGCGATCTGTCACGGTGGTTGGATCCCAATTTCAGCGGGAATCTATCAGGGAGTACGCGTCACGGGTTCTCCCGGGATCAAAGATGACCTCGTCAATGCAGGCGGAATCTATGAAGATGCTGCCGTTGTCGTCGATCGCAACTCAATTTCAAGTCGACGTCCCGATGACCTTCCCGACTTCTGCCGGGCCCTCATCGCCATTATGACTCCTTGATTTATCGCTTTCGCTATCGCGAGTGCAGGCTGCCGTATTGCCGGCTTTGGCCATTTGAAATTGTGCGATTTCGCAGTTGCTCTACCGCTCGGGCCTGACCGGTCTCACGATTCGCGGGGCGCAACGAGAGGGCAAACCAGCCCATTTTCGTTGGCTCGACGCTCAGCGCGTGTGACCGCCTGGGACACTTTTCGGTCGAGCGCACAACTTAAGTCGATCTCAAGTGAACCAGTTCCGTCAACAAATTGCGAAGTTAGAATCCGATGCCGAAGCGAAAAAAACCCTCAGGCCACCAGCCTTCTTCAAAACCACAACAGCGGCAATCCCTAAAACGGCTTGAAAAGGACTTTGAAAAAGCATTGGCCAAAGTCGTCGAGCAATACCCCGAGTTGCCTATTGGACCGGACCAACCCACAATGCACTTTCTGGCAAAAGCAGCTGTAGCAGCTTACGAAGCGGCTTTGGAACAATTAGAAGCCTAGTTGCATCCGATAGATGCCAGGCTTGGATTTTTAAGTTGCGAAGAAAGTAGATCCGAAAATGCAAGTTGTTCATCACGGGGCGGAGCATGGAGTCACTGGTTCTTGCCATCAATTAATCGTCAACGAAAAGCATTCTCTGCTCGTTGACTGCGGTTTGTTCCAAGGCAAGGACGCGCGGGACCGCGATGAAGAACAAATCGATTTTCCTGTCGAGGGAATCGGTGGTTTAATTGTCACCCACGTACACCTGGACCACATCGGACGCATTCCCTACCTAATAGCAGCTGGATTCAACGAGCCCATTTATTGCAGCCCGCCTACGGCTAAATTGCTGCCACTCATGATGGAAGATGCTCTGCGTGTCGGAGTTACAAAGAACAAGCGATTGATCGAACGCTACCTCCGCGAACTTCGACGTTTTTTACAGCCGATGCGTTATTACGATTGGCATGATATTGGCCATGGCGTTTCAATACGTCTTACACCCGCCGGCCATGTACTTGGATCAGCGGTAGTAGAAATAGAATACGAGGGCGAGCGTTTCGTTTTCAGCGGCGATCTTGGCAGTCGTCATCAGCCTTTGCTGAAAGACCCGAAAAGTCCAGAACGAGCCGATATGCTGATTCTGGAATCGACCTACGGCAACCGAAATCACGTTGGTCGCCAGGAGCGTGTCGAGCAGTTGGAAACTATCCTTTGTCGGACCATGCAAGATAAAGGCGTCACCATCATCCCGGCTTTCAGCGTCGGCAGAACTCAGGAACTCTTGTTCGAAATGAATGAGATCTTCGACACTGTGGGGCGGAAACTTGGTTGTCCTATCCTGCGTGGCGTGGACGTTTTGATCGACTCGCCCCTGGCACAACGATTTACGGACTTGTACAACGAATTGCAGGAGTATTGGGACGCGGAGGCGCAAAGAGTTCTTACCTGGGACGACCAACCGCTGGTATTTGAAAACTTAGTCCGAATTGAAAGTCATGCGGAACACCAAGATACAATCGACTACATCAAGAATTCGGAACTGCCTGCCGTGGTCATTGCCGCCAGCGGGATGTGCTCCGGCGGTCGCGTCGTCAATTATTTGAAAGAGTTCTTGGGCGATCCCAAAACCGATGTCGTCTTTGTTGGCTATCAAGCCGAAGGGACGCCCGGAAGAGCCATTCAAGACGGCAAGGCTGTAGAGCTAGATGGGAAGACGTATCAAGTCCGCGCCAAGTCACATCAGCTGAGCGGCTATTCGGCACACGCAGACCAATCCGACTTGTTGCGCTTTGTCGAAGGCATGCAAGAAGCTCCCAAGGCAATACGGCTTGTGCACGGCGAGGCGGCAGCGAAAGCCGCATTGCAACGAGAACTCGAAGCCCGAGGATATAAGGTTGTCTGATTCATCTCCTGCAGAATCTTCGCATCGAAGACGTCTGGGCACTTCCGATTTGATGGTCAGCCCCATTGGCTTTGGCTGCTGGCCAATCGCTGGCGTTTCGACTTTGAACGCCAATGAACGCGATAGCTTGGCAACGCTACACGCCGCAATCGACAATGGCATCAATTTCTTCGACACGGCTTACGCTTATGGCTATGAGGGTGAATCCGAGAGGTTAATTGCACAAGTCTTATCCGATCGACGTGATGAGGTCGTATTAGCCACCAAAATTGGCCAGTACTTTGGGGCGAACAAAGAACGCATCGTGGATGGAAAGCCTGACTCGTTAAGGCGCCAAGCAGAAGAGTCCTTGCAGCGTTTGGGATTGGAGCAAGTCGACATTCTCTATCTGCACATGCCAGATCCCTCCGTACCACTTGCAGATTCGGCCGAAGCCATTCAAAACTTGGTTCAAGATGACATGGCGCGATACGCGGGTGTCAGCAACGTCACTGCCACGCAACTTCAAGAGTTCCATCAGATCTGTCCGGTTGTTGTCAATCAACCGCCTTTCAATATGTTGCAACAAAACGCAATACATGAATTGAAATCGACGACCTCTGCATTGGGAATCTCAAACGCTTGCTACTGGGTATTGATGAAGGGCATGTTGACAGGGCACATGGCCCGTGACCACCAGTTTGATCCCCGGGACAAACGACTAACGTATCCCATTTATCAGGGCCGGGCCTGGCAGCGCAGCCAGGATTTCTTAGACAAGCTTCGGGCACTTTGCCAGGAATTGCACTGCACCGTTGCCCAGCTCGTCGTCGCCTGGACAATTCGCCAACCGGGTGTGGACATAGCCTTATGTGGTGCAAAACGCGCTCTGCAAATCGAAGAAACGGCAGGAGCGATGCGAGTCCAATTAGACTCGACTACGTGCGCAGAGATCGATTCCTGGATTGCCGAGGTCGAAGCAGCCGGTCCACTGCAGCCTTAGTTCACGCCAGCCGAGACTGTCGTCTTTCCCTCCAACACACCAAAAATCGAATTCCTTGCCAAGATTTGTTAATAGTGGGCGAATAGCTACCTGAAATCATGTTCTTGAAAGGAGCTAAATTGAACCAAACGATGTCGCCAACTTATTCCGAAGCTCCCGTTGCCTCACATTACCACGAGCCCCAACACTCGGCGGTCGTTGGTTATGTGCTTTGGTTTTTCGGCTTCTTTGGAGCGCATCGATTCTATTTTGGCAAACCGCTTACCGGCCTGCTCTACGCGTTGACTTTCGGCTTGTTTTTTATCGGCTGGATATTGGACCTAATATTTATCCCTTCGATGGCTGAAGAAGCTCGCGGTCGTCACGTCGCTGGTTCTTACGATCACAATATTGCTTGGCTGTTACACTCCTTCTTTTTGCTTGGTTTGTTAGGTCTCCACCGCTTCTATCTTGGCAAATGGGTCACGGGGCTCATTTGGCTGTTCACTGGCGGGCTGTTTGGTCTTGGTTTTATCTATGATTGGTTCACGTTGAACCAACAAGTAGACCGCGCGAACCTCGTATCAGGCTATTAGGCCAAGCATCGCCCAAACTAGCAGCTCGCGAGTCGTCCTTGTGACGCAGCGTTTTCCTCTGGCGATTCAACGTACGTTTCTAGGGCTTGCCGCCAGGACGGTTGGCGCAGCAAAGACAATGTTGCGTGTGGGCTACCAAGTCCAGCTAGGACTTTCTGACTCGATGTTGGAAGCGTAGAATCGGTTAGGATGATGGTAGGGTCCTTGCCCGGACCAGTACGCTTATCCATGCGGTATCGATGGCTGGTCCCGCACGCTCTTCTCAACGGAAACTTCAATGCGTTCCTTCAACAAGGTCTTCGTCATCGCTTTGCCGCGTTGCGCGACGGTATCGATGTGCGACGCGTTGGGAGTACTTGGAATTCGCACAGCCCACCTTGGCCGAATTTATGGGGAAGACACGCTGGAGCACAACAATCCCGATCGACTTCGGCACATGCATGACCAAATCACCAAAAAGGACTTTGACTTCGAAATACTTAAGCAATGCGACGGACTCGCGGACTATCCAGCATGTAGTTTCGACGTCCTGCGTGAGCTTGATCGGGCTTATCCGCAAAGTCTATTTATCAACGTGCGTCGCGATAGGGACATTCAGCGTTGGCTTCAATCGATCGAAAGGCAGTTTGTAGGTCTTCAACTGTTGAGAGCAGGAGAGGGCAAGAGCGCCGATGATTCCTCATTTATGAAGACGATACTTTCCTTTCGGAAAATGACATTTGGCCAGTCCGATTTTGAAGCGGAAGCGTATCACAGGTCCTACCAAGATTTTCAAAGCCGCGTTAAAGAGTTTTTCTCTGGCCGAGCATCGATGCTGCTGAGCATCGCTGACATTTCTGAACTTGAAACGAGTGGCTTTCGGCAGATCTGTGAATTCCTAGAATGCGAAGTTCCGATTTCCGCATTTCCTCGAAGCAATAAGCACAGCGAACTACCATCACAATTCTTCATGGAGGCCTTAGCCGCTGGCCAGGTTGAATCACAAACCGGGATCCAACCATAGAGATAGTTGTTTCCGCTACGTCATGAGACCAAGTTCGGGAGATGCATCTGCCCGATCAACTTTTCGATTTCGTCTCGCCACTTGCGCCATTGTATTGCTGTCCAGTCGTCTTCAGGAAAGAGTTCATTACTTAGCAGGAGGGAAAAAGCTTCATTGTGGCCGCTTTCCGTACGCTTAGTTTCTTCAAGTGAACCCGACATTTGGACCGCCAAATTCTGCGGTCCGAAAGAGATTTCGCCAAAAACGAGATTCGGAATTCCTTATCCTAATCGCGCTGCAAGAGAGTGTTATTGAATTCATGATTTCAAAGTTGCTGCAGCGCCAAGCGACAGAAACTTACGGGCCGGCGCGTCGGCCTCGTTGTTGACGGATCAAAGAATCCCAAGTATTGGTATTCTCGTTTGCCTTCCCAAGTCAGTAAAAGCTCTTCGGCCTCATGGCATCTGCGCTCTTGGTTGCTCCGGGATCGGTGGCAAGAAATACTCTATGTAGAGGAATATGGTGCACCAACCGCCACTATTCCAAGCGTGCAACAAAAAAGGGCGTCCTAAGACGCCCGAGTTTGGATGGTTTTCTTGATTCAAGCGAAAGCTAGATTCTAGTCTTCAATCTTAAAGTCGAAGCTGTTTTCGCCTTCGGTAACTGTAGCGGTGAAGCCGGACTGGGCTGGGTCACCATACTTCGCTGGCAATTCGTTGCCCGAACTGTCCTTGGCGGCCTTATCGGTTTCGGCCTGCTCGTCGAAGTCATCTGGATATTCATCGGTGATATCATCGGGATCGTCCAATTCGCCGCCTTCACCGTCATTGGAAGCTGCGGCCTTGTACTTGGCCACGGTCACCTTGTAGCTGCCAGCTTGGGCGCCATCTTTGTCTTTGGTCTTAAGCGTGTAACTTCCATCTGCCCCGGTCATGCCTATCGCGATTGCGGTCTCACCTCCGTCGGGCATAAAGGTAATTGCTGCGCCTTCGATTCCAGCACCGCTACTATCGGTAACTTTGCCAGTTACTGGAAAAGTAGGTATTCCACCTCCACAACCAACAACAAATAAAAGGCAAGCAACGATTGCTAATTCACGTATGTATTTCATTTTCCTTCTTTCAAAACTCCCACAGAGACATGCAAGCACCCAGTTTAACGAAAATCACCAAGGTGTTTCAGTGATACGGACTTCCCCTAACAAAAAAAGAAAGTGCTTCCGAGACAACTATTCCCGAAAGCACTTTGAAATTCTTTTAAACTAGGCTAGCCAGTATTATTGGTTCCACTGGTTGGTTTCGCCACCATCCTTAGAACCCAGGGCACCCCAGACGCCGTAAACACTCGGACCAGATAGGTACTGGCGAGCGTTTAGGTTACCGGTGTCGATGTTCTCGCTGATGAACTGGACCGAACCATCGACGAAGGTTGCGTTAACACCACCCGTGTGACGGCTCGCTGGAGGAATCACCAAGTGATGAGAATCACCCCAGTTACCACCGTCTGCACAGGCAGGAGCGTTTGGAGGCAATACGGTGTTAAATGCGTTGTACATCGGTTGTGCATCTTGCCAAGCGATACCGAAACGAGACTGAATCTGAGATCCAGCGGCAAAATATCGGCCATCAGTCACCGTCCAGCAAAGAGCAGGGGTGTCACGTAGCCCACCAACCCGAGTGTGGACACCGAGTACATACTCCACAACTTGTGCCCCAACCGTAACAGGATTACGACCTCGGAACGTAGTCTTCTGCTGACACAGCCGCTCACTAAATGCAATCGTGTTGCTAGTACCGTCGGTTACATCTTTGAAGCCATAGATGTTGTACTGGGTTCCGCTACCATTCGGTCGCGTTGCGAAAATTCCCCGATTCTGGCGACCATTTACACCGTTGATCAATCCTTCAACCATGTCACCCATGCTGAACGCATAGCTGTTGGTTCGTGTCGAATTCCGGTAGCCACTATCCGATGGGCATCGCATGTAGGCTGGCGAGGTATTCCAAGCCGACCAGCCGCGCCAAGCACGTGGTCCTTCTGGTGAGTTGTTTGCATCACCCGCTTGAATGATGTTGTACATCGGAGCTTGTTCTACGTAGGGTAGCAACGAGATCCAACCAGAACGACGTCCACGGTTACTGTCTCCAAGACCGTTCGCATTCCCCTGCTGGGTACCGCCACTACGATAGACAAACTTTTTGTACGCACTTTCATAGTTATGAAGTGCCAATCCAAGTTGTTTCAGATTGTTTGAGCACTGCATTCGACGTGCAGCTTCTCGAGCAGCTTGTACCGCAGGCAGCAACAAGCCGACGAGGATGCCAATGATGGCGATAACGACCAACAACTCCACCAGCGTGAAGCCGTCCCTTTTCAGGTTCCGATTCATTTGATAACTCCTTGAGGGGGTAACCACAAATATTTATAGTACGATGAGTACTTTTAAGATCCTGTATCATAAACCAAAGCGACTTTGAGGGCAATAAAAGGGAGGTGTTTGGGACCATGGGCGGCCAATTATGGCTTGCTGTCTTCCCAACGCCACTCAGCAGTGCCCAAGCGAACTCCTCCTTTGATCGACCAATCATGTCCAACTTCAATAATTCGAATACAAAAACGCCCTTCAAACGGCTGTTGGTCGTCGGCCAGATCTCTGGTCTGATAGCGGGAATTGCTACAGTCCTATTAGGTAGCGTCTTCGCTCTGCCGCCCGATTTGGCTCGCGCGATTTCAAATCCGAATGCAGAAGTAGATCCTGCTGAAGTTGAAATGCACGATCGCCGGATCGTCCGCAATAATACCGCCCTATGTGCTGCAGTTGCCGGTGCGGTGGCTCTTGGCCTAATATCCTGTGCAATGAGCCCGTTTTCACCCCCGAAAGTGGTAGCTGCGATTTTTGTGGGACTGCTTGCAGGTCTCGCTGGCGGTATAGCTGGCACCATGCTTTGGCAGTCGCTCGTCGATAACCAAGTCTGGGTTGCGCCTGGCCCCGATACTTCGACGCCTGCGGCAGTGAGCAACGCGGTGATTTGGTTGATCATCGGGATTTCAGCAGGAGGTTTACTTTGCGAACAACAACGGCTCACCGGTTCGCTCGCTGGCGGACTTGGCGGCTCCCTTGGTAGTATTTTATTTGTGGTTCTTACGACACTTGTCCTGGCAAGCGTAAGAACTGATGCGCCTCTTCCAGCTCAATTGGATGGCTCTCCTTGGATTGTGGCACGAGTGCTTTGGGCAGCCCTGCCCATTGGACTAATTGCATTCTTAATTGCGCACGCCAACTCTGACTCTGCACAAAAAAGTACATCAGACTTGACGGAAAACACGGACGAAATCTTGCCCGAGCAGACACAGCCTTAGTCTCCGTTATTCCACCAAACGGTAATCCGCGAAAGCGATGCCGCGGCCGAACCGGCAGGATCAGTCCCGATCAGTTGGGCGCCGACGGCAAAGTCCAGCTTGCCGTCGCGATCGAAGTCACCGCATTCAAGCGTCGGATAGCGTGGCGTGCCACGTTCCAGCACGTGTGGTAAGAATTCGCCAAGCTCCCCTTGCTCCAAAAGCAGAATGGAAACAGGATTCGACTCGATCAACGAGCGGGGTTCCACAAACGTTGGCAAATTTGCGACCGCTAGCAAATCCAGATCGCCATCATTATCGATATCGCACGCTCGGACCTGGTAGACACCTGGTATTTTTGAAATTTGCCTTTGTTCAAATTGCCCCTCTCCCTTGTTCTCAAGCCAGTCGATTCCGTGGTGAAGCTGGGCATGATTGTTGTCAAAGCTATCACCGTGAGCGTACACAAAGTCAGTATCGCCATCCGAATCGAGGTCGCAGGCCACGAGATCGACCGAGCCCCAGGTCAAATCCTGTCCTTGATAAATACCTTTCAGTCGAAATAACGCCCCACTATTTGCCTCGCTTGAATCAAACAGTTGCACCGTCTCATACTCTTGGCTGAGAAGAGCGCTGAACTCAAGCTCTTGATCCTGATCCCAATCTGCCACCGCCAAACGAACCGTACCAGGAAGATCCTGAATCGTCTGCGACGCAAAGCCCGCTCGCTCCTCATCGAGCTCGTTAACCAGAATTTTGAGAGAACCTTTCTGTCGATGCCCAAACTCTGCAACAACTAGATCTAAATCTTTGTCCCCATCCGCATCCAGCGTTGCGACATCCGCCACACGCCCCAAGTTCTTTTGCAGTTCGTGTTTTTGAAAGCGTTTTTCCTCCGGCACGTATTGGAGCCAAACGACTTTGCCGTATTGATGATCGAATGGATAGGAACTACCCAATTCCGCTACAACTAAATCTTGATAACCATCCTGATCTAGATCGCCGCTAGCAAACCTTGCAGGGCTCGCCAAGCGTGTAAGCAAACTACGACGAGTCAAACGCGAATCCCGACTTGGCTCAATCAAACTGACGCTACCATCGCGCATATCACTAGCCACCAAGTAAGACTTTCCGTCCATCAGTGGTAACCAGGCAAGCTGAGCAATGGATGGCAGAATATACTCCCCATCACGCCAATCCAGTTTGGTTTGCGTGAATCGACCGGCCCAAGCACGGTCCACCTCCTCAGGACTTGGGAATTGAATCGACTCAGGTGCATTATCGAGATAATACCGATAGACTTCGGCAAATTCGGGAACGTCTAAATCGCTACGGCGTGATCGCACATAGAACTCATACCCTTTTCGCACCTTGCTGTACCAAAGATGACGCTCAAAATCTTGAGGATCAGGTAGTTGATGGCAGTCGCCACAGAAAGCGGCGACTCCCTCAGGGACAGAAACACTCTGCGTTTCATCCTGAAAGCCAACAGATTTCTCTTCTTGAGACAACTGCGCCACCAAAGTAGCAATCGGTAAGCCTTCTGCCAAAGCTATATCCGAATTCTCGGGAGCCTGCTGGCAACCACCAACCATCGATAGCAGCACCAATCCAGCTCCCAAGCTAAAAATCTTTGAAACCATTCCTGCTACAATCTGAATGATGAAGGACCCGTTCTTTCATTCCATCTTAATGCGCATTCCGCCGCTCGACCTCCCCTCGAATATCAAGCGAACCGTTTGTGGCTTTGGAAAAGTCTGAATCGCTCCCCGCCGAGCCCTCGAACA
>JBCCEO010000102.1:0-15318 GCA_039030255.1 Planctomycetota bacterium
CTCACTACCAGTCGGCAACATCTTGCCAAACCAGTGCTTACCGCAGAAGTTGGCGATGGCGGTATTCGACTCAACGGCTTCAGTCCATGGGTCACTAGCGCACATGCAGCTGACGTTATCGTGATGGGAGCAACATTGGTACAAGGGGGAGATAAAGGGACTCAGGTTCTAGTTGCCCTAGAGCGTGAAACGGAGGGAGTCGAGGCCGAGCCAGGAGCTGACCTGGTTGCTTTGTCAAGTAGTTGCACCGACCAAGTTCGTTTGCAAAATGTATTTGTACCCCTGAGCCGTATCGTCGATGGGCCAGTTGAAAATGTTCTGCAGCGCAATTCCGGTGGAGGAGCCGGTGGCTTGCAGACTTCCACGCTCGCTTTGGGACTCTCTGTTGCGGCATCCGATTTTTTGATCCAGCAAGCTGCAAGTCGTTCCGATTTGGATCCAGTTGCTAGTAAGATTCAGGATGATGCAGACGAATTGTGTTCTTGCTTGCGACAGCTGAACATTGGCGCCAGTTGTGGTGTTGATGCGGCCGAGCTCCGGCAAAGAGCCAATTCGCTCGTCCTGCGAAGCACCCAGGCGGCTTTGTCTGCGGCCAAGGGGGCCGGTTTTGTCGCATCGCATAAAACTGGACGTTGGGCACGCGAAGCCCTCTTTTTCCTAGTTTGGAGCTGCCCACAAACCGTAGTGAACGCAAACCTGTGTGAATTGGCTCAAATCGATGCCAATTGATCAGTCGTTGTTGCGCAGCGGTTCAAGCTCGAAGACTCGCAGCCCACACGCCGGTGCAAGGCTGGACAAGATCGAATGGGTCGCGTCTTTTTGACGCACCGATGCTCCTTGAATCTCAACGAGAACGGCATCAACTATTCTGGAGTTTCGGGAGGTAGACAATGCCCTTTGGCACAATGCGGCTTGCAAAGGCGGCAAACTCGGGTTGAATGCTACGGACTCGATGTATGTTCCTGTAAAGAGATGCCCGTCTTCCGTTTGGAGGCAAATTGCTGACGGGCAGCCTGAGTAGGGAGCGTGACTTTTCGCCAAAGCTGAAACGCTGGATGCTAAAAGTTTGTCGCCGCTGGCTCCGGGGATCTCCCATTTCTGATTGTTGGGTTCCAGCAAATTCTTCTCAACCTGCAGATCCTTGGGCGAAAAGGCATTGGGCAAAAGGCTCGCCAGAGTGTTCGTTTCCGAACCATTGTGACAAGTTAGATTTCCAATTCCGTCCAGCTCATACAAAAATTGCCGACAATGTCCGCAGGGAGCAGCAGTCAGGGAAAGGCTTTCTAGAGTTGATTCACCTGCAAGCAACGCGTTGGAAACACAAGCTTGTTCTGCATGCACGGAGTACCCCAAGTGCTGACTAGGTAATTCCCAGTTGGAGCCAAGGTAGAGATTGCCACTTTTTCCCAGTCCTACTACGCCCACCTCAAATTGCGATATGGGCGAAACACTAAAGGTCTGAGCGAACGGAAGCAAGGCTCGCATCAAATCTTCGATTTTACACGAATTGAATGCAACGATTTGCTCTGTTACGCCGCGAGGGATCATGAATGCGGATTCGTGCTTCAAAAAGGTTTCAGCAAGAAGTTCGCGCGAGGCTGGGCTAAACTGCGTCAAATGCCTCGTGTTCAGTTGGTCGACTAATGCCTCAAAAGAGTCTGCCACGGATCATCCACATTAACGACGGAGTTGTTCTTGGCTCGAGTCCGTAGCCATTTTTGCGGCCGTCAGCTGTCGCCGCAATGTTGCATCCCTGGGTTTTCTGGCGAGGCACCATTTCAGATGCAAAATCGCTTCTTCCGGTCGGTCTTCATCCAACAAGCGTTCTGACATGGAGCGACGCAGACTGTAGTCGTTTGGAGTCTCCTTGAGGGCTAGATCTGTATAGAGGATGGCCCGATCGGCGCGTTCCAAGATATCAGCCAAGCGAACTGCTTCCTTGAGTCTTGCCATTCGTTCAGCGAGATCGCCGTTGTTTTGTGTTACTAGTACGTCAAAATATGCCTGTCCAGCATACGCTGCGTTGCTAGGACTCCCGTTTTGTTTGTAGAAAACGGATAGCTCGTAAAGGCCATTCAGATCAGGATTGAAATTCTGTATGAACTCTTCCGCAGAAAGCCGAACGGCAACTACTTCCAGGATTCGTTGCCGTAGTTGCTTATGAAGCCGGAAGGATCTCCCAATCAGTTCATAGCCTAGTTCCTGGTTGCCAAGCTCGTTGTACGTGACCCCTGATGCAAATAGTAGTTCTCCGTCCGAGGGCCGTAGAGCTAAGGCTTGTTGTAGGTATTGATCAGGTGTCGATTTATCTTGCGGCGTGAGAAAAGTAAGCTGGGCCAAGTATAGATAGGACTCTGCATTCATCGGGCACAAAAGCGCGGCGTGAACGGAGTGTGTATAGGCTTCGTAGAGTAATGTGTGATTCTCACCAACGGCTTTTTCTATCCACAACTTCAGTTCCGAAGCGTCGGGATAATCTCCAAGCCGCGATGCATCGGCGATCTGATTCAGAGCAAATCCGCCAAATTGCTGCTGTTTTAAAGCAAATAGATGCAGTAGCGTTTGCGAAAGTGCTAAATGCGCGTCTGAGTTGTGTGGTGATACTTGGGTGCATTTGCGTAAAAGGTCTACGCGTGCACTAAGCTGTTCCTGAAGTTCCCCGGCCTCAGCAAGAGCCAATGTGTTTTCTAAGGTTGGCTGCTTTAAATAGGCCTCCCATAGCTTCCTGCCAGACGCCTCCTTTTGGAATTGTTGAATAATCACCAAAAACAAGCACAGCGTGAATGAAGTTGAGAACGCAAAGTAGCATCGTCGCCAAATCGTGTTCTGCAACAAGCCAGGGCTCCACTCAATTTCGGTGGGTTGCCGCTCTGTAGATTGATTGCCTCTAGCGTCTTGAAGCTGAACTCCATGATGCAGGCTGCCGAGGCAGGCGATCAACACCAGGGTGGAGGTGAAGCATGCTGGAATGAACCAAATAAAATCAACGGCCGAATGCAGCAAACTTATTGCGATTCCTGGGATGATTGCGATGAGCAGATTGGAGGAATTGCTCCTCAACGTCGACCACATCCAGCGGAGCACCGTCCCGACAGCGACCACGAGAAGAAACGATCCTGCCAAACCCGTTTCGACAAGGATTTGCAGGTAACCGCTTTCCGCATAAGTGTATTCAAAATTAAAGTCTTGGGTGAGATGGGCCTTATGCACTTCCGCGTAGGTTCCAGCACCACTTCCGAACAGCCAGAATTCTGGGAACGAATTGACGGCTGCCGACCAAGGAGCCGTCCTGTCCAGGGATTCACTCATAGACGCTGAGGAATCAACGGAGAACTCGCCCAATCTGCTACCAAGCAGTTCCGGGCCGCCCCAAAGCAAGATTCCTGAACACAGAATCGCCGCAACACAGACGGCTGCGAGAATCTTGACATTCATTTTGCTTAGGTAGAGAGCGACACTGATCGATACAAGTGTTGCAAGTAAAACGCAGAGGATACCACCGCGTGACAGACTCATGAATCCAGCAAGGAAAATGACCGTCAAAGCAAGCGGAGCCCAATGCATGGTTCGCGGTTTGTTTGAGTAGGAGTAAGAAGCAAAAGGCTTCCATCCGTCCTTGAACCAGTTACGTTTTGCAAGTGATTCGGATATTAACCAAATAAGTGGCCCGATCCCCAGGGCAACGAAATGAGCAAAGTGATTCGAGTTTATGAAAGGACCTTGAGTTCGTGGCCCAGGAGCACGAAAGGGCACTTCGAAAACCCACAAGAATTTTCCATTGCCAAAGCAGTACTGCGCCAATCCAATGACCGCCATAGATACAGATGCCAGGCAGATTAGAAATAGCAGCCGACGTAAATCATCGATCGAGCTAACGCTTGCTCGGACAGATCGATAAAGAACAAGCCAGCAGACCAGCAGCCCTAAGGTCTGACGTGTTACTTGGGGTTCAAATGATATCGTACTCCAAGCGCCAAAGATTGTTCCTGCGGATTCACCCCACAGGGAGAGCCGATCAAAACCGCCAGGCGCGAAGAACTCGAGCACAGTAGGCGGCAATTCGAACAACTGAAAGGAGACCAGACTGATGGCACCAAGAAGCGAAAAGTCGATCGCGTCGAAGCGAAAGTCGATTGCCGATTTGCGAAGCAAACTCGTCAGTAGCGTTAGACTACCGACGATGGCAATGAGAACGGCATAGATCAAGTGAGCGCTTGGATGTCGACCACCTAGGAAAAAAGGCGCTCCTACAATCAAGATCGCGATTAGGGCTTGTTGAAAATAGTGAAGATAAGAGTTTGGCCTGAAAGTTTCTGTATTAATTGAATTGAGTTGAGCAGACATGGTGAAAAACCGTGGTCGAGAATTTCATCGAATTAGGCCGCCTTCTGGGAAGTAGGCTTGGATTCTGATTGTGCAACTTGTTGAGAAGGAAAAGATATCGTCGCGGGTGCTTGGTCCTGGTTTGATGTTTGGGAATCGGAAGTAGTTTCTTCACTCCCGTAGCCATAGCCATAGCCGTAGTAGGCTTTATCGGCCGCAAACTCTGCTCCATTGAGCACGGCACCGATCACATTGCAGTCGGATCGTCCCAACACTGCCTTTGCTCGCATAACCGTCTTGCGCTTGTTCTTATCTGGATTGACGACTAGAGCAATCGCATCCGATACCCGGGCGATAATGGACGCATCTGCGGAAACGAGAGCAGGCGGACAGTCGATTAATACTTGGTCATACTGTGAAATGGCCCATCCCAAAAGTTCTTCCATGCGAGGGCTGGCCAGCAGGGCAGCCGGATCCGCAGGTTTGGAACCGCAAGGCAAGACATCAAGGTTTTTCTGAGCCGTCGATTGGATACACTTCGTAGTTGCTTCAATCGTTTGCGAGTCGCTCCGCAAGACGTCTGAGAGTCCGGCAACTCCTCTTTGGTCTAGCAACTTGGTCAATCCCGGCTTGCGCATATCTGCATCGATAATCAAACAGCGACGGTTGGCTTGTGCAAAGGAAACTCCCAAGTTGGAGGAAACCGTAGTCTTGCCGTCACCCGGCTCACTGCTTGTAAAAGCAAGGCAGGCAGTCTCTTGCCGGCTCAGTCCGAGGGAAGCACGCAAAGTGCGAAACGCTTCACAATCATTATCACTCGGATCTTGAAAGGTCTGTATGGACTCAAGCCCACGAGCCGCCGTCGCACGCAACTTGCCAACGCGAACCAAAACTTGTAATTCCAGTTCACGTTCCATTTGTTCGGTGGATTGGAATCGGCCTCCCAGCAATTCAAGAGAAACTATCAGCAAGGCGGACAGGACCAAACCAGCCCCAAATCCTCCAGCGATTGTCGTCTTGAGATTTGGAGAGTGTGGAGAAGTGGGCAGAGTTGCATCGCTAACCACCATAATTTGAAAGCTCGACCGTTGCGTATTGACGTCGATGTCTGCGATGCGAGTCAGCAAAGACTGATGACGGTCTTGAAGCGTTTGCAGTTCGCCTTCCAGCATCGCGACTTTCGCCAGCTGATCGTTGAGTTCGATAGCAGCTTTTTCCGCTGTTTCGTATTCGGCTTGTATCGCTTCCTCGTGTTTCTTTGCGTTATCGATGGAAACTCTAAGAATCTCAGTCATCCGTTTGGCGAGTTGCTCATCATGAACACCATTGTGAATTTGCGACTGAATCTGAGTCGCACGCATTCGACTCTTTTCTAGCTCCTCGCGCGCCCTCGCGTTCTTGGGGTGCGCAGGTCCGTAGAACTTGTCAACGTCCGCATATAGCTTTTCTTTATCACGAACCTCTTGAAGAACTATAGCTATCTGATCGCTTTCGCGTTTCGTCAATCCAAGTGGAGTGAGTTCAAATTGACGGCCAAGAATTGTTTCGAATGCTTCGATATGTTGTAGCAAGTCGCCCTGCGTTTCGATCGTGGATTGGACCTGTGAAAGAAGCGCTTTTTTGTTGATGCGTTCCTTTTGAGCAGCTAAAAGCTCGTTGTTCAACTCTAATGCTCTCTGCACCACTGGGTGTGAAGCAGTTGAGCTATTCGCTCCAATGTCGCCACACTGCTTTTTGGCCTGTAATAGGCTCAACTCTTTTTCCTGCAGTTCTTTGAAAATCTGAACCCGTTCGCTGTCCAAATCTGAGAGGAGTTCAAATGCTTGGTTTTTCTGAGCTTCACCAAATACGCTAAGCGACGCATCGACTATTGCATTTAGAACGTCGACACAAGCCTGTGGGCTTTCCGATTCACAGCTAAGATCAATTATATTGGAGCTGCGCCTAGGTGCGATCCTGAGTATTTCAAGTAACTCACTGGGCCAATACTCCTTGGCATGACTGGCATCCAGTTCAGGTGGCAAGGACTCTAGCTCTGCAAGTGCTGCTGATAGCACTGCATCGCTCGCAAATAACTCCGAATAGCCCTTCAACTCCATCCCTAGGTAGTCCGTCTCAGAACTTGAAGCATTCTTCTGGACCATCAGGGCGGAGTCAGCACGATACAAAGGTTTGCTTCGCGTGTGCTTTATCCCAGTTGCCAACAGTCCGATGGCGACGCATACAACGATAATGGGCCATCGTCTTGACAGAATGGCCACAAACCTTCGGATTTTTTGATCAATAGGTTCGTTTTCAAAATCGGGGCGTTCACCGAAGTCTACGGCGTCCATGCAATCGCTTCTTAATGAGTTGAATTTTGAACTGGGGGAGAGTTTTGCTACGGAAGTACACGGACTCCTTGGGCCGCCGTTACACCGACGCCCATCAGTCCTTGAATGGTGTTGAGCGTAAATGTGACCGGATTTTCGCGAACGTTGATGATGTCACCGGGCGCAAGTACTAGGTTTTCATTTCGGTCCTGCATTGCTTCCTTGATGGATAAATCAATCTGTACGGTCTCTCCCGTTACTGAATTCGTTCGAGTTAGTCGTACGTCATCGCAGATCCAGGCGGAGTAACGTAGCCCACCAGCACTCGCCAATGCGTCTAATACACGCATATCCCTGTCAGGCGGAAGACGAATTGAGCTATTTGCACGAGCGTTACCAAGAATCTGGACGAAATCTTCGGGCTTGCTCTCAATTCGAATGACTGCTCCGTCGGAAAGCTGGATGTTTCCTTGAGCGGCTTGACTGGCTTCCGCAAGATTGATCTTTGTCGGCTGACCCGAAACCTGACTTCGCGGATCATGTATTTCAACATATTGACTGGCCGTTGGAAGAATGCCTCCTGCCGCATGCAAAGCAGAAACTAAGTTACTGCCAGCGGCCGGCAAATCATAAACACCAGGCTGCTTGACGGCACCCGAGATTGAAATGGAATGAAGCTGCCTAGCCTGAACAGAAAGTCGAACATTTGGATTTCGATAAACTTGGCGATCGATTCCGGCTTGGCGGACCAACTCTTCGGCTTTCTCGATTGTTTGGCCAGCTATTGCGACGCGGCCAACAAAGGGTACTACTACACTTCCGTCGCTAGCAACGTACGAATTCCACGTCTCTCCCTGCGCTTCCTGTTCAGCACCGGAGCGGATTACGCATTCGACGGAATCGCCCACATAGATGACATCGTTGCGAATATTGCGTACACCTAACGATGCAATGTCGACAGACTGGGCATTCAAAGTTGGTTTCGCCAGAAGGTTCGGCGGTATTGCACTGCTGCGTATCACTTGGGAATTGCAGCCCTGCCCTGCGGCCAAGAATGGCGTGAAAAGAATTAACCAGCAGAATTTTCTAACTTGCCATCCCATTCACACATCCTTCAGCGTACCAATGCTTGCATTCTTAATTTGCCCTGCGATAACGGAGGGATTCCGTAAAAGCATCATCGGAGTAAAGGTGGCCCTAAATTTAGTGCAATCGGCAAAGTTTGCCGTAATCGGTTATATCCCCTAGGCGTTAAGCTTTATCTCTGGGCGCACTAAAAATGCCCAGTTGGAAACTGGGCATCTTTGTGGTTTGAATTTTCGGTTTGAATTTAGCTCGCAGAGTCGCTGGTTGCCAAAGCTACGATGCCCCAAACAGCAAGTCCGACAGTTGCAGATCCAACGATTAGCTTGGCCGGCGTGGACTTGAGGCAACTTAGGGGGCCGCCCGCGACGTTGTTGCAGGCGTTATCACATGGTTGGTTGCAAGGTTGGTTGCAAGGTTGACTGGCGACTGAGTTACTGGCGGTTACCACGGCAGACCCAACCTGAACGAACTCATTCTTGGCATGTCGCGGGGCAGTCCCTTGGCTCCAGCCACGAATCCACTGTGTTCCGTAGCGAGATTGAATCGCAAAGTTACCGCTAGGTAAGCCCTTTACACCGAAGTAACCGGTCGCATCGGTTCGCACTTGGACTTGGTCTCCGGCAGCGTTAGAAACCGTAAGGACCTCATTGGCGAGTGGTGCGCCTGCGCTGCTAACAACTCGACCATTCAACATACCGCCAGTGGCGAGAGAGATGTCTTGTACTTGTTGAGGCTGCTGTGCATGGAGATTCGCTGCAAATGCGACTGCCACTGCGAACAAACCTAGGCATCTTGTAACTGCTAGCATGATAGTCCTTATCTTGATTGGGCCCCCAAGACAGTGGGTGCCGGGATGGATTCCGTCCTCAATGCGATTCGTCAGTCGTGCATCTAAACAGGAGAATCGGACTTCTGTACTAGCCTTCTAAAAAAAAATAGGCGATACGACTAAAAAACACCCCTGATGTTTACGTACTTTGCAAATTAGTGCTCGCAATCACCGCCGCTATCTCGAAACGCGATGGCGCAAGAAATACGCCAGCCGCAAACTTCGTGCGACTGGCATATTTTAGTTGTAATATTCAGTCTTATTGGTCAGCAAATAATGGTGTTGAAAGATAGCGTTCGCCCAAGGAGCACATGATTGTTACAATTCGCTTGCCCTTAAATTCTGGTCTGGCCGCAACCTGGGCTGAAGCCCACATGTTTGCGCCGCTGCTTATACCAGCCACGATTCCCTCGTTCTTTGCTAGCTTTTTGCCCCATTCGAAGGCATCTTCATCGTCAACCTTGATTACCTCGTCGACAAGCGAAGTATCTAAATTTTTAGGGATGAAGCCAGCGCCAATACCTTGGATTCGGTGTTTACCAGGGTCTCCACCACTGATCACCGGACTGTGCACCGGCTCAACGGCAATCGTCTTGAAGTCGGGATTCATCTGTTTCAAGAATCGTGATGCACCTGAAATAGTGCCGCCCGTTCCTACTCCAGCGACGATGGCATCAATTTGATGGCCGCTGTCTTCCCAGATTTCAGGACCGGTCGTCTTCTCGTGGATCGCGGGGTTGGCAGGATTTTCGAATTGCTGTGGCATAAAGCTATTGGCGTCGCTGGTGACCAGCTCACCCGCTTTGGTGATGGCACCTTTCATGCCTTCAGCCGCGGGAGTCAGCACGAGGTTGGCACCCATCGCGCGAAGTAGAGCCCGTCGTTCAACTGACATAGATTCTGGCATCGTCAATGTAAGCTTGTAACCCTTGGCCGCGCACACGAATGCGAGCGCAATCCCAGTATTGCCGCTAGTTGGCTCGATAATATGAGTTTCCGGTGTAATTTTTCCGTCACGCTCACCCGCTTCAATCATGGCGGCGCCGATACGATCTTTGACGCTGTTGAGCGGCTGAAAAAACTCGCATTTTGCAAAAACCGTTGCGCCACCTTCAGGTACTAAACGATTGATCTGAACCATTGGCGTTTCGCCAATTGCTTGAGCCGCATTGGCGTAGCTCTTTCCACGTGGCATGACTTCTCTCTCTGTTTGAAAAGCTCGGGGTGCGATGTATCACAAGTATTTTGGATCGCTTGAATTAACTTCAGCACGATTACGCGGTACCTACAATGGACTCGCAAAGGAATTCAAGAGCGAGCGCAAAGGCGAGTATGCTTGTAAACGTAGCGAATAAGCGATCGTAGTATTCCTGCTTCGAAATCCTGGCAGGATTCCACATTCCTTTCACGATATCATGGGTTAGAACGCCATTGGGAATCAAGACCGCTTCTGCTCTATGCTGTTGCTAAGAGCGTTGTTCCGCTTGAGCACCAAATTCAGCTTTCGCTACCTGTTGGTGTTTCATCCTGGTTCGCGAACTTCACATTTTGACCGAGACTCAACTTGTTTTCCTCTTTGGCATGGTTTCTGGTACGCCGACATCTATGGTTGTTTGGGATCGCTCTCGCAACCCTCCTGGTTAGTATTCCAATCGCCGGGCGGCTCGATCTAAATTGGTCCGTTGAGGGCATGTTTCCCGCCGACGATCCAGTCGTAAAGTCCTATCGCCAATTGCAGGAACGATTTGGAGCCAACGACATATGCTTGGCGGTTTACCATGATCCTGAGTTATGGGAGTCCTCGGGAGAAGGACTGGATCGGCTTGAGGTGGTGACGAAGCAGATTGCGGGAATTGAGGGTGTTCAATCCGCCATCAGTCTTTCTGAGCTGCGTGCGATCTTGCAGAAAGTCCGTGGTCCCATGGGCTTGTTCAGAGCCAGTGAAGTATCGCCTTTATTGGATCCAGACGATGCATTGGCACAATCGCTTGCCTCCGTTTTCGAAGGCTACACTCACAACCGCAATTCCAATTATGTCGCGATTGTTTGCTTATTGAGCAAAGTTGCAGGCGAACAAAAGGTGGGGCCCTCGAATCACGAAGCGACATTAGCCAGGCTACGAACGCAGATGCAGAACTTGCCAGCGCCAGCCGGTGAAGGTGTTGTCGCTGGAGAACCCGTGCTAGTCTCCGAAGGCTTTCGAATGGTGCAGCGTGATGGGGTTCGTTTGGGCTTTACCTGCTCCATTATCGTTTCTCTTGTTTTGCTGCTCTGCTTTCGTTCCTTGCGTTGGACTTTGATTCCGTTGGCGGTTGTCCATTGGTCTCTGTTGCTCACCAAAGCCGCGCTCGTCGGCCTAGCGATGGACCTAACCATGATTAGCAGCACGCTCACCTCGATCGTGACGGTGATAGGTGTTGCTACTTCTATCCATCTTCTTCTTAGCTTTCAAGCAGCGCGCCGCAGTGGTATGGATCGTCCGGAGGCGATGCAAGAGACCTTGGCCAAGCTTCTGCAGCCCATTATGTGGGCCTGCGTGACGGACGCTGTCGGTTTTTGCGCCCTGATGTTTGCGGACGTTGGCCCCGTCCGCGATTTTGGGCTGATGATGGCCGTCGGATCCATCGCAGTGTTTTTCGCCATCGTATTCGTAGTACCCGCATTAGCTCTGTTCGGCAAATTGGATACTGATCCCAGCACGCCCAAAGTCGATCTGTATTTGCGTCTCTTACTGCGCAAACTCTTAGCCACGTGCCTACGTCATCGCGGGATCAGCCTAGTTGCATTGTTATTGCTCTTTGCGATCAGTCTTTACGGCAGCTTGCTGGTCCAAGTGGAAACCGATTTCACGAAAAATTTTCACAGCGAGAGTTCTTTGATGCAAGGTTATGACTTGATTGAAGAGGAGTTGGGAGGGGCTGGAGTATGGGACATCATGGTTCCTGCTCCTGAGGTGATCGGGAATGAATACCTAGCAGCCATAGGTGGTTTGCAGAAGGAACTTCGGGCTATCGAAGTCGAATCCGAAATCGGTCCAGTGCGGTTAACCAAAGTCTTGAGCGTGGTGGATGCGATCGAAGCGTTGGATTCGGATACTATGGCCGCGTTGATTCCTAAACCGATGCGACTCCAGTTGATGCAGGCCACCATGTCGGACTTTACCAGTGCGATGATAACAGGCCAAGCGGATCAGTCAGGATATCGTTGGTTGCGCATTATGCTAAGAAGTCAAGAGCGTATACCTGCATCTGAAAAAGCAGCCTTGGTATCCGAAGTAGAAGCCGTGCTCCAATCCACTACAAAGTCTGCCGATTGGCAAAGCGTGATCGTGCAGCAACGAGAGTCGCAGGCCGAGAATCCAATCGCAAACGGTCAGATTCCTGCCAGCCAGATTGCAGGCTACCACGTCATGCTTGGACGTCTCGTGCGCAACGTATTGGACGATCAATGGCGTTGTTTTCTAATCGCGACGGCAGGGGTGTTGGTGTGCATGTGTTTGGCCGTGCGATCCCTTCCGCTTGCAATTGCGACACTTGTCCCTAACGCCCTACCTATCCTGCTAGTCTTAGGATTCTATGGCTGGACAGGCTGGAAGGCCAACATGGGAGTCGCGTTGATTGCGGCAGTTTCTTTGGGATTGTCCATCGATAGCTCTATCCATTATCTAACCCACTACCAACGAAAAAAACGAGAAGGTGCAAACGCGAAAAAGGCGATGCGGTCGGCGCAAGAAAACGTCGGTCTTGCTGCGGTACTAGCGACGGTAGCTCTAATTGCCGGTTTCGCAAGTCTATGCATCAGCGAATTTGCGCCGACCGTTGTTTTCGGCGGGCTCGCGGCGTTCACTATGCTAGGTGGCTTACTGGGCAATCTGGTCATCCTACCTTTGTTGATTGCCCCGCGTAAAAAGTGAAAACAGGCAAGAGAAGAGTGGGAGGGGCATTCTTGCGCCCGAGATTCGCCTGTTTTCGTCACCTCAGCTTAATCTAGCTTCCCGCTTAATTGCGCTTTCTTGTAAATGAGCCGGGCAACAATTCCCAATGGAGTTAGCACGACCAGCGCAAGAATCACGATAAAGACGTTCGTCCAGCCAGGGACAAATCGATCGTGCGTGATTACTTTCACGATATCGGGCCTGCGCACTTCTTCTTGCGTCGGGGACCTCGAAAAGTAGAGGTCGTCAATGCCCTGGCGAGGTGAAGAGCTGTCGGTAAATTCAGTGAGCCAATTGGGAAGCTGTTCTGAATCTGTTTTCAAGTTAGTTTGCAGGTCACGTAAGTAATAGGATTCCATCGCAGCCGAAAACTCAATTCTGCCGGGCCAGGCAATGTCTCGCCCAATGTGCCCTTCGTAGCGTCCGTCCGAAAGAAGGAAAACCTTGAGTGATCTTGGAGCGCGAAGATTTGTTGTGTTCAAAGGCTCTTCCGTGGCAGGTTCTCGATAGGGATAAAACGGCTGCTCGGAGGTAAAGGACATGCGGATGGCCTTCGTGTTGAGTTTCCCCAAATCGCCGTTGGAGTCCTCAGAGGTAAGTTTGAAAGCCGTGATAAACCAATCTTTTTCGGTGTAGATCGCCAGCCATTCGGCTAGCGAGTCGCTAGTTGGGTAATCATTCTCATCGAGCCATGCTTTTAGCGAACTTGATTCTTCCGCCTGCAAAATGGACGCTTCATATCCCGCCAAGTTGAATTGACCAAGCACTCGAACCGAATTGTCTTCCGGTAGCGCCGCCGTGTCAGGAAGTGCGATCTTTGGCCAAGGTCCCAGCCCAAACTTAGTTATATATTCATGTTCGTATCGAGTTCGCGCCTTGGTCTGGCGACTGAGTGTCCTGCGAATGCCATCCGCATCCACCTCCGTGAGCGTGGGCTCACTCGGGGTTGGTACCAAGAAGCCAAGATCCGGGGCTTGGGTGTCAAAGCTGGCTACTCGCGTAAAGTGCTCGATCTTTGTATGTGGGTCCCACGTGATCAGTGCAAATTCGTCGCGAATGGCCACGTCGAACCCTCGAGGCGGTGCCGGTGCACAACCCGTCGCAACCTGCTGGCCAGTCTGATTGCAATTAAGTACGGCAAGCCAGAAAAATACGACGACTACGAGTTTCTTCATCTTATGCTCCTCAGTTACGCAAATGATCCGCGATGATGTCGCATTATTCCCGAAGAAAAGGGCAAATTGCCACTCAGGCTGGCACCCTCTATGCGGCAAAGTTGTAATTCGGTTCGTTACTGTTGCGGCTGATCCTAGCAGCGACAATTGAAGCCAGTAAACCCAGTATCATAGACGTACGAATGAGATTTCTGAACGACAAATCCAACTTATGACGAACAGCCATTTCTCCGAGCTAGATCAAAAGGAAGTACGCAACGCCGAGACGGTCGCGCAAGGACTTCTGGCAGAAGCTTCACGCACTGGTGAGCTAGCCGTTGCCATTGCCAGGCTCTTGGGCGGTTCCGTAATCACTCTGGCCTGGCCGTTGACCCAGTGGGACAACTTAATGCATCTCGAAGCCCGTAGCTGGGCTACTGTGCTGTTAGGCATCTTGGCCGTCGGTTGGTCTTTGTTTGTGCTTGTTCAATTGCGAAGGCGGACTCCAGGCGCAATGCTCATTTATACTTCGATCGCTGTTGATGCGATCGTCTTTAACGCGATGTTGTTGATGTTTGTCCTTTGGCCATCAGATATCCACCAAAGCATTGCGGAAGTACATGGCACCTCTTTCGTTTACATCGGAATTGTTACGGCCGGGATTCGACTATCGAGCAAAGCCGCATACTTTGGTGCTGTGCTGAATAGCTTGTTGCTTGCGCTCTTAGTGGCGATTAGCACCGTGATGGTTGGCAATCTGAAATACATCGGCTGGGCGGAATGGACAACGGTCGCAGTGGGGCTAACTGCTTCAACGATCTTAAGTGTAAATATCGCGGGCCGCACCGCGAAGCTTGTTCGTCAAGCAGCGGAGAAGACACTGATTTCGGAAAAGGCTCGGTCCAGGCTTGGAGCCTACGTTTCAGATGAAGTCGCTGACGTCGTCATGCGAGAATCCGAATTGCGGCTTGGCGGACAACGCCAGGAAGTTGCGATTCTATTTTCGGACCTACGAGGCTTTACTAGCTATTCTGAATCGCTCGAGCCTGAACAAATTGTTGAACAGCTAAACGATTATATGAGTGTCATGGTCGACACGATTGGCCAGCACGGTGGAGTCGTCGACAAATTCATGGGCGACGGAATAATGGCAGTCTTTGGTGCTCCCGTTTCCAATTCTGATGACGCCGATCGAGCGGTGGAATGCGCTTTGGCGATGATGCGAGCCATTGAATTGCATAACGAAGGCCGTGTCGCCAAGAATCTGCCCAAGCTGACTCATGGCATCGGCGTGCACTACGGCCCGGTTGTCGCTGGAAATGTTGGAACGGCCAGCCGAGCAGCTTACACCGTGATTGGTGATTCGGTGAATCTCGCTAGTCGCCTGGAACAACACAGCAAGCTGACAGAGTGCGATGTGATAGTCAGCATGGAGACTGTTGAAATTTGTCAGCGCGAGCATGCCTTGGAACGTATCGCCGAGATTCAAGTCAAAGGCCGAGAAAAGCCCGTCACTATTTACGGTGGCTAGGCTGTTAGTTAGGAGGACAGGTCAAGTGTCTAAGCTGGATGGTGTCGGCGCACGATTTCTAAACAAGCAGGGTGCAAACTAGTGTTAGTGACAATGACGCTAGTTTGTTGCAGTTGCAAAGGCTGGCCACGCCCATCGGTGATCGTTCC
>JBCCEO010000103.1:0-15302 GCA_039030255.1 Planctomycetota bacterium
CCGCTTCAGCCAGAACCCTGCAAAGAATCCCGCCCTGGTTGGGCCATCAATCAGTCTGGGGCTGATGAAAAGCAACCTAGCTTTCAAAGTCCACACTTTTGGAGGTCAGCCTCGAAAAGTGTTCTTACTCGCAATCTTCCTTTTCTGGATGAGATGATGCTTGCTCGCTGCCTGATGCTTTGCCTCCTTGGACTTGGATCGATCCCTGTATTTGCTGAGGATTCGGGACGAACACCCTTTCAATTGGTCGGACACCGACATACATGCAATGGAAACTGCGGACATCGAGCTGGGTTGCATGGTCTCGGGCATCACCGAACTCGAGTCCATAGAGTGCGACACTGGGTAGAGGAGCCAGCGATCATCGATGATGCCGCAGTGATTACACTTTTTGACCTGGGGCCGTTAGAAGAACTGCAACTAGAGCCCCCCAAGCCGCCGCAACAGCCTCCTCGGCTTAGCATTCGTGCACTCAACGGTGTCGGCGCGGCGCGATCTCAGACGGGTCGTTTTGATAAAATCGAATACGGGCCTTTGGAGATCGAAATCTTCGTGCCCTTCATGAAAGAACCCGCGGAATTGGCTTGGTTCTTGGATGGAAAATTGGTGCATCCAGAGTCCTTGAAGTCGCAGACGGAGTGGTTCATTGACGATATGGGCGCGACGCGAACGGTCCAGTGGACTTGTCCTCCGCTCGGGCGTCACAGCCTACAAGTCCAGTTAACGCTGCCAAATGATAGAGTCCAAACATCGCTAAGCGCTAACTTTGAAGTCGTTCCACCGGCAGCGCCCAAAGTTGTCGCGCTGGGCCAAGGGAGATTGCCGGCGGAACCCATCCGCGATGGAGCCATCACGGAAGTCTTTGAGGACTTTATTTCCGTTCGTTTTGAAATGCCACCCACCAATGGAATGTTGCTGCAAGTAAAAGGCTATCCAGAAATCGAAGGAACACCCGTCGACGAATGCTGCTTCACCTTTGATCTTTCTCGGCACTTGAATGTAGGTCGACACGCACTCCGCTTTCGCCGCGTCGTCGGAGCAAGCTGCAGTATGACCAGCGAGCATTCCTCCGCCTTATGGATTCAGTACCAGCCCGAAGGGCATATTGCAATCCGCAACACTCGTGCAGGCCTACGACGTCACCTTGCCAACAACGTGAAGACGATATCGGAAGTTAGAGCTCTTCCCAAAGCCGCTAATGAAATACTGCAGTTTATCACGTCGCCTGACGCCAAATTGAAAACAATGGCTGCAGAAGAGAAGCGAAAGGCTGAAGAAGAAGAAAAGCAGAAAGCCCGCGCTGCTAGGAACAAGAAAAAACATCCTGATTGTGACGAGCCGCAGAATAAGGTGCCAGAGGACGTCCAGGATCAGAATTGTCAAGATCAGCAAGAGGAAACCAAAGAGCAAGAACACCAAACGCATCAAGCACACCAGGCTCATCAAGCACACCAGGCTCATCAAGCTCACCAGGCTCATCAAGCACACCAGGCACACCAGGCCCATCAGGCCCATCAGGCACACCAGGCTCATCAGGCGCACCAAGCTGCTCAAGCTGCTGCTGCGGCTGCTGGCACATCGGCTCCCACAACTTTAGGGGCAAGCGGAGGCGCAGTCGTAACAAGCGACGCAGCTGACGAACCTCCAACTGACACAGTCGAAGAGGACTCTGGTGAGGCAGAGCCGGCTGAAGAAGCAGCTGCTGCAAATCCTGTCGAAGGCAGTGAATCGGAGGAGGGTACCGAAGCAGGTTCCGCGTCTGCAGAATCGGAATCCGCAGAAGATTCTTCCTTCTACCAAACGGCTCCGCGACTCAAGCTCGTCGCAGTGTTTTCACCACTTCAAGAACAAACACCAACACCAGCACCGACAATAACGCCAAAAGGAGCGATATTTGTTCCACCGGTACCAACTGCGAGATCGCAGGCAGCTCAGGACTTTGAGACAGAACCGATGCCGCAGCAACCAGTCCTATCACAGACGGGGCAAATGAGACGACCACCAGCCGAATCTGTCCAACCGGCAATAACTGAAACAAGTTCACCCCGAATGTCTGATCCCGCGACGACTGAGGGCGGCGCAAAAACAGGCAAAGTCTCTGCACCTTCGAAATCGAAAACGAAAAACGCCGGCGGTCAACTCGCGCAACCCTCTGTTCCCCAAGGGCTGCCGCCACAACAATCTGTGGCAAACAGGCAAGGACGAACTACTAACGGAATACTGGAACAACCTTCCGTTCCGGACGGATTGCCGCCCCATACATTTGGAGCTCCCAAGCAAGAATGGCCTGCCGCAGCACAGATGCCTGACATGCAAAACAGCCACCTCTACCTGGCCCGCATGAAGGAGCTTGAAGCACAATACAAAAAACTCGAATCCAACATACGAGCTGCCGAGGATTTGTTTCGCAACGATGACGTGGTCGTTTCCGAAGTCACCTTTGACGCACCTGCCTACTTCACGCGAAAAGGCTACGCACGCACAGGGCAAGAAGACGCCCGCACCGGCCTCGTTCTGCTGGAAGGCATGCAACTCAAGACGTATGCAAACGGAAAATGGGAACTACGCGTTCCTTACTCGCCTTGCGCCGTCCCGACCGTCTTGTTCCTACAAGTGCAGTTTCAAACTTTAGATGGTCGCTGGAAGTCCATTACTATGCAGCCCATTCACTTTGCACCTAATCGCGGGACGAGCACCACGGATTGTGCCAATCGTGGTTGCAGCGGAGGATGTGCATCGGGAACATGCGACAAGTATGGTACGGGTTCAGGCGAACAAGTTTGTAGTTCACCAATGAAAACTATTTATGGCTATTCCCCCACCTTGGAGCGAGAAGCTGGCGAATTCCAGAATGCCCGCCGGCGCGGCACCGCAAACTTCGGCTACGGTTTCGCTGCCTTGAAATCCCGTGCAAGCTTTTGATTTCCCCAGGCAGAACATGAGATCCAAAGCTTCGCTGCCGGACGCTCGCTACTATTTCACCAATCCTTGTGGGTTCCCCCTAATTATGGCTAATTTTCAGTGACGGTTATTCCGAATTTAGCGATTAAAGGATGCCACGGGGGGATCCTATGCAAGCATTATTGAATTGCTTGCAACGCAAACGGCAGGAGGCCTATCGTGCGTCAACTTACCGTTCTTGGTGTGGGACTGGTACTCATCACTTTCTGGGGCATCGGACTACGCAGCTATCTGCGCAACAGAGATGCTCAGCGCGCCGCGACTGCGCAAACGCGTACCGCGCAGGATGAAAATCGTCTTCCCGCTGCGCCAAATGAACCTCAGCCTCTGATTGCCTCCGACGCTGCGCGCCCGTTGACAACCTCTCATGATTCCGGTGCACAAAACGTCATCGACTTGAGCTACAACGAGTCGCCGCAATCACAAGTCCGGCCCGCATCGTTTGCGGCACCGCCGCTGCCAAAGACAGTAACGATTTTGGAGGTGCGGGAGATCGAAGCGAATGGTGACACATGGATTTGGCCAAATCCGGAAACTCAGTTGTTGAATAGTACGATCTGGATGCGCAATGATTCAAATAAATTGGAATTCGACGTAAAAATCGCCAATGCGGCCCCCGGCACCACTGTGATCGGTGGAAAACTTGGCGCTACAAATGCCGAGAAGACCACGATCAAAGTCGATAATGCCCTACTCAAAGAAGCTAAAGACGCCAAAAAGCGTTTCCACCTGAATGTCATCAATGACGACAGCAAAATCGAGATCAAAAAAGTCAATTCACCCGGGCAGATTCGCTTGAGTTTTCCCAACGACCGTTTCCCACCGCGACTCGATGGTGTGACCACCAATGAGAACAGCCCAGAGATCCCTAGACCAGTTCCAGAACTAAAACTACTCGGTAAAGACCCGAGTGGTTCGCTAAATTTGAATCAGTATGCATTCGATTACAATGTCTTCCTCCAAAATACGGCGCCATATGCAATAGCGCTCCACGGAGAGCACGATGACACTTCAAAGACATTTCGCATCTTGGATGATGCGGTTCAGAGCGTACGTGGCCGCTCGGTTTCTATATCGCAACGAGTCACGGTTGCGCTTGGCAAGAAGAGTCGCACGTACTTCCTCAGCGATGACGAACAAACTCACAGTCTTACAAAGACTCCCCTCAGGATGATTGGTGTTGAGGATGTCAATGCAGCGTTTAAAACAATAGCAGGCGCCCCCACTCCAGCTGAAAGAACGAAGTTTGCCAGCAATCGTGGTCAGACCATCACCGCAACCGTCGACATCAGCAATGTTGGTAGCCAAGCCGGATTGACCGCTACGCTTCACGACAAGATCACCAACCGAACAATCCTGGGACCAGTCGCCATGAGCGCGAAAACAGCCCCAGAATTTGAAGCCATCTTTCCGGTTGAAAACGTCCCAGGCGCCACTTACAACATCGAGCCAAGGTTCTTTCTTCATGGAGTCCAAATAAGCGGCTCCTCTAAGGAGAAAGAAATCGAAGTCCGCAATGGGCTGTTTCAAGTGACCAGTGTCGGACCAACGACCTTCGGCAAAGTCCAAGGCGTGAATAATCTCGAAATCGTCTTCAATCGGCTGCCGGCGGGTGGCACCTGGGATGGAGACGCGTCGACGGTAGCCAGTGCCGTCTTTGGAAAGAACAAACCAGTTGAACTCGAGTACAGCGCCAACGGCCGCTTCACGGACACAAGTACGGATGGCACAGCGGGTTTCACCGCAACGTGGAGTCCAGAGAAACGCACGCTGACATTGAACAAAAATCCTGCTTTACTCGGTCGTTATCGCTTGACCATTAATACGGCAAATACCAAAGACGAATTTGGCAATCCGCTGGAGGGTAATAAAGGCGAACAGAATTTGTACGTGAAGCTTCTGGGTGGTATCGCTGGAACGGTCAACGAGTTCGATAGACTGACACCAACAGAAAGCAATGTGGTCACAAGGGGCGTCCAGCAAAACAACGCTCCCTTTGTCGAGTTCCCTGAATTCGTCGAACCAATCAAAAAACCTGACAATTTCAATCCGCACGACAAGGTCGAAGCTCGCGTCGCACGTTTGTACTTCTTCCGCGACGCCCATCATGTGGCTCAGATTCTGAACCGCCGCGTTCAATCCTACAATCGCCAAGAAGTGTCCATGCGTCGCCGCATTGCCGACGACGCACGACAAAAAGCCGACTCGATGACCACCCAACGGATGGATCTCGAACGTGAAGCCTACAACTTGGCTCAAAAAGCAAGGCGACTAGAAAACGAACTTAGCGACACGCAGCGTGAACTGAACACCGCCGTCCAACAAGCTGCCGCCGCACAGGCGACCGACGATGGCTCCGCCTCACAAATTGCACTGATGGTCGAAAAACTCGCCGACCAGGCGGAGTCTCTCGAGTCCCAAGTCAACGATGCCCGCGAGGATGCAACTGCGGCCAACGATCGTTGGACCAAATCAGAACGCGAAGAACAAATCGCTCGCGAAGATCAGTTCCGGTTAGAAACCGCGGCGGCTCACGCGGATCCAGTAACCTACGCCGCAGGCGATCCGAAAAGCATCGATCCAGTAGCCCAAGTCAGCATCTCAGTCATCGGCGAAGGACTCATTCACTTGCGAGGTCCGCTCAAGGGCGTCAATAAACTGAGAACGATGATTGATCAAATCGACTCTCCTCAAGGCCAAGTGCGCGTCAACGTCCACTCGACGCAAATCAATGGCGATGAGGCGGATCACTTGGAGGTCGTCGCCAATCGAATTCAGACTTACATCGATCAAGCGCGCTTCTTGACCGTCCAGTCCGCAGAAATGCTCCGCAAATCAGTCGTGCACGTCGCCTCCGCGCGTGCCGAACAAGCACGAACCATGTACCTTGGCGCAACCCAAGCGGAGCGTGATCAGCTCTATCTGCACGCCTTCTTTGGCCGCGATTTTATCGACGAACTGCGTGCCATGGATTCCGAGTTGCTGCACACAGGTAACAAGCTGCTGTCACTGCACTCGATGGACGTCACCAGCCTTTCCAGCGCGCTGATGCTACTGGCACTAGCCAACAACGAAACGCGTGCAGCCATCTTGAACGAATTCGAACGGCTCGTACAAACCGAGTTGACCGTCGCCGAGCAACAGTACATCAACAACAGCATGGGCTGTTGCACCGGAGGATGCAAGCTCGGATGCAAACACTGCAAACATGGTCCACCAGTCTGCCTGTTCGCACAGAACGGAACCTTCACCAGCCTACGTGGATTCTTCGACGCAGACATTGCTCACTCCGATACTATGAGCCCACTGCAACGCGAAGTCATTCGCCTTGCGCAGATCATGAAGGCTAGGCTGATCACGGAAATGGAGTACAAGCAACGTGTCATGGAGCGTGCCGTGATCGAGCAGGAACTCCAGAATTCCGGCCTCGCCAGCAGGCAGTTGGCAAACGAACGAGAAGCGCTCAATAAGCTTCAGGACGCAAAGAAGAGAATCATTGAAGCCCGAGCGGAAGTGATTCCGAACCTCGCCAACACTTTAGCCGTGATTAAAGCCGGAGATACGGTCGTCGACGATGCGGGGGCATCTTTGAAGCTGGTTCTCGATGCAATCCAATCGATCCTGGGCAAAGATGCTTCCTATGCTCCGCTCGAGATCAATGATGAGAATGAGCTACAAACGGCGAACGTGCTGCTACGGGCCGCACTCGATTTAGTGAACAAACACATCACGAGCCATTCGAAACACGTGCTATCCAAGAATTCTAAGTCGTCATTTCGCACTCAAATAGTCGACGCCCAAGCCCCTGGTGCACGAGTCATTCTATTCGCAGAGTGCGTCAACGGATTGATTGCAGACCAGGCTGGCGGAAATCTGGCCTTGATGCTGCCAGCGCAGAATCGAGACCAATTCCTCTATGCCATCAGCTCCCTCCAGTCAAAACTTTCGGCTCTCAAAACCTCGGCATTGGAACTTCGAAACGCCAATTCTTCAACGCCAACCAACCTTGATAAAGCCATCAAAGCGCTCGGCAACCTACTGGATGAAAGCTCTAAACTTCAAAGCTCCATTCGCGAAATCAACGACCCGACACTTGCAGGAGCACAAGAAGGATTGACCGTCGGAAATCTCTACCGATTGAAAGAGGCGCTTACAACAGTCCAAGACCTTGTCGTCCTCCTGGGCAAACGAAAGAGCTTGAGTACTAAACTTAAATGCGACTACCAAAATATGGTTGAGTATTTCAACCAACTGGGCAACGGGAAATCTGAGGATCAACAAGTTCTTTCTCGAATCATCGATTTGTATCAGATTTGGGTAAACGTCAAAAATGACATTGAGGCAACGTATGACTCAGCCAAAAGTGCAGCAGGCCCAGGAAATCGATCGGAAGAACTTGACGAATGGATCGAAAAGACGTCTGAAGCCATGAAGAACTGGTTGGACGCCGTGAGCGAGCTCGAAGCGACCCAATCCATCGCACAGAATTCCCGCCTTCCATTGGACCATAAGAAGTTCATGGACATGTTCATCGATCAGATGGAAGAAAAACATATCGAACTACTCGAAGGCACTCGTGCCCATACGGCGAATATCGACAACTACTTGAAGCGTTTAACCACGTCGCTCGACGACGACTTCAACACCCAGTTCTACTATCCGGCATTCCGGCTCATCCGTGAAGCTAGCCAGTATCGCCGCGTCGAGTTCGGGCAAACGGAGACAACCAATGTGCTGGTCAACAATCGTCAGCTGGGCAAAGTTTCTCCATCGGCAACAATGGAATTTGATTTGCCCGAGCGTGATATTCTGCTCGCTGAAGGCGTGGACGCCGCAATGGCGATTTACAACGATGTCGGCGCTTTAGTCAACGATCCCAACATGCTTGGCTTGATCAAAGCTCAAGGTAGTGGGAGTCCCTCGCTTCCTTCCGCTGGCTCACTCGGCGGTCGAGCCGCGGTGCGTAGCGTGCTACCTGGGCTGCAAGGAGAAACTGCCGAACAGTTGATGGCTCAAAATGCGGGTTCTGGCCCCGACTTTGAATCGAATGTAGAGAAGTTGATCCCAGATCCGGCTGTCTACAAATTCGAAACGGGAACCGGCTACGAAATCCGCCCCGTCATTGCACCGGATGGACAAGCCGTCGTATTCGACTTCCACTATCTCTATAAAACGCAAATCCGCGAACCGGTCAAAGCCGACGAAAAACACTTGGGTCGCATTCGCCAACACTTCATCGATACCGACGTCCAACTTTCGAATTTCGAGCTCCGTGAAGTCAGCCGCTACACCGTGGCCCTCAAGGCTGAGCGAACGGCGAACGGCGTGCCGCTGCTGGAGGACATTCCGCTTATCGGCGTCTTGTGGCGTCCGCTGCCGAACCGAGAGAAATCTCTGCAGCAAAATATTGTCATGGCTCAAGCCACCATCTTCCCAACGCTTTTCGACCTGATGGGCTTGCGTTGGGCTCCTACGGTTTCAGATCTCGATCCACTCCAAATCAGCAACCGCGAGTACCTTGTTCGAGGAAGAAACCGATTCCTCCAGAATTGGATCTATGACATTAGCAGCTCCCGGGTTGACAACCATCTAGAAGTTCCGGAAGCATCAAGACGGAGCGACCTTTATCGTTCACAAGCCACGATTCCTTCGGTCCATCCCAATGGCTATCGCGGCCGTGGCTTGGACTTCGAGAACAGTCGCATGCGTGAAGGCTACGATCCGGAAGAGGCTTATGTGAATCCAGGAATGATTCCAGCACGCTCCGCCGACGGCGCTCTATATCTGCCGCACCGGCAAAATAATCCTTACAACCAAATGCCTCGAGGCGTCAGCTTGATCGAGGAAGTTCGACCAACCGATTTGACGCCGCCAACGCTGCGACCTCATGTACAAGGCCAGCAGCAAACCCAAGGGCTCATCCAGGAGCAGTTGCCAACTCCTTCGAACTTGCCGCAAGAATATCCGACCTACCCGCAGCACATTCCGCCAACGATTCAAGGGCCGCAAGTATACGAGAGCCCAGCTTCGCAAGGGAATTGGGAAAACGCCGTTCAGCCATACCAGCCCTAATTCTTGAGAGAGCAACCGTGCAGACTTCAAGGTAGCCAGACAAACCGGCAACCAAGTCAGTACGAGGAGACGAACATGACCTCACGCAAGCAACAAGCCCAAACAGGATTTCCTTACTTTTCAAGGCGCAAGGTCCTGTTACTTGCTTCAGCCGGCGCAATCTGGCTCTCACAATCCGGCTTCGGCCTCGCGGACGACCCGTTTTCGATCCGCAAAGGCCGAAGGCGGATTACTCCACTCTGCCAACTGCCGCCCAACGATTATCGACATGGTTCCCGCTCACCATCGGTCGTCATTCGGAGTCTGCCGGCCATCAACCAACTTTCGAAGGACAGTATTGATCAGATCGTGAAAACGATTCGTGCCTCGCAAAAGCAGCTTGACGCACTCAAAGATCTAGGACTTGAGGCCGACCTTGTCGCCAAGCTCCGACAAGCACGTGCACAGGAAGCACAGCTAGCCGTACAGTTGGCCGCCAAGCCCAAAGGCAAACTGCTGCAACTGGCAACCAAGGAATTGACCATCGCACACTGCAAAGTCAGCGACATCGCCTTGTTGATTGAACCCACTGGCTTCTGGCACCTTAGCCTGCGGGGCGATCAGAACTTCCAGCGGCCCGACGAGGAAAAAGCCCGCAACACGCAGCTACAGATGAAACGCAATGCCTTCAACATTGAAGTACGATTGCTGACTGCTAATCGTGGCAAGGCCCGCGAGAACCTGCTGAACACGCCGTCGGCGGAACCCAACTTTGAGCATACTAGCAGCCTTGCTCTCGTAGAGCTTAAAATTCCCGAGTTTTGGGTCCAGCGAGAGGCACCCCAGTTCATCACGCAAACTGGATACCACCCTTCACTTCAAACTCACTTTGACAAGATTGATCGTGCCGAATTCGAATTCTTCGTTCGGCTCGATCCGCTCACAGGCAGCGGCAAAGGCGTCGTACAAATTGGAGAGGGAAGTCCCTAACGCACTTAACCTACCCTCCCATCCGAGTTTAACGAGGATTGCTGGGAGGTTCGGAGCCCTAGCGACGGGGAGGGCCTCCCCCGGATCTCCAAGATGAACTCACAGCTCAAACAGAACTAGCCAACTGCAGGAACGGATTCATGCCAAGTCGAATCAACAAAGTTCACCGAGGCATTTTCCTCCGGCTTGGGCCTGCATTGCTAATCGTCGCACTCTGCGCGATTGGGCCCATCCCAATGACTCGAGCCCAAACGGGCCTGATGCCAGAGAAAGCGCCCAAGATGTCATCGCGCGTCTCGCCGGCGCTTGAAATTGAAGTCGTCGACCCGAATCGCGATGCCCGAGGAAATCCAGCTGTAGTGGTCACCACCGACTTGCATGGCAACTCGCAAGTAGAAATACCGCCCTCACTGATCGTCCACAGATACTATTACACAGGCGATCGCAGTTTCCGCGGACCTGACCTGCCCGGCGGCCCCTCCATTGTCGTGACGCACCATCCGGTATCTGGCGAGAAGGTCTACTTACCGATTCAGATGCTTCCGGGTTCTCCCGTTGTTCATTACACCTCACGCAAGATAGAATACGATTACGGCGATCGTGCGGTGATTATCAGTTTTCCTAAAATCGGTAAGCCCACGGCCAGCTATCGGAACGGTCGTCCGCTTTCAGAAAAGGCTGGCAAGCTTCTTGGAGTCCCCGTGATGAAGGCTGCCTGGACGGGTACGAAGAAGGTCGCAGGCAAACTCGGTGCATCCGTGAAAACTGTCGGCCAAGCCGCAGGGCAAGCCGTAGGTGGCATCGCCCGCCCGCTTACCCTGCCAGCCCAACATTTGTCGCGTTTAATCCCTGGACAAGTCGCATTGACCGATCCCAATCTGCCAGCCCAAATCAAAGAGAACGCCGCACTCGACCAACGCAACCGCCAGCTCAACCACGCCAGCGCCAAAGCCCGCCTTGAGCGACTTGAGATCCCGGTCCCCCGCTAACGCTCTTCCGGCGAGCCGTAGACCGTTGGAGTCCAGGCTTCAGCCGTCTTCTGCATCGCAAAGCCAGCGCCGCCCAAAAAGCAGCCGGCGGCGTAGCCTGCACACAACGAAGCGTCCTTGGCTCTCCTCAACGTGAGCGAGACAGATTTGGCCTGCCGGTAAACAATTTCGTGCAGTGCGAAAGAAGCATCCGGACTTGCGTCCAGATGCTTCAATTAAACGCTTCGTGTAGTTCTGCTATCTACCTTCTGGGTTAAGATCTTCCTGGTTAATCACCTCACCCCCGTCGACGGTGATGAGCGAGTTGAGCACATCCGCCTTAGCGGCTTTCGGCAAGACATGAACCGATCCATCCATAATGGCACCAATGAACTCCTGGCGATCTGGGCCAAAGAGAGAATCATGTGGATTCTTGGGATCGTAAGTCAAATCCACTGGTTTTGTCCAAGGAACGGCTTTGCTGGCCGGAGCATCCAAGAACCAGAGCGTGTTGCTCGTTCCATCCAAGACGCTTTTAAATTGCAAAGGCTTGCCAGGGCGACCAAAGGCAGAATCCTTGGTCATCGGAGCTAGAATCGTCGTCAACGGAAATCCATCTGCATTGGTGCCAGGTCCTTCCTTCACGGCATATTGCATCGGAATCGTCTTGGCGACCTCCAAATTGTGTGGGCTATCCCAAGGTTCATCTAGATGAAACTGCTGGTAAAGAGCGTTTTGCTCAAGAAAGGGAAGAATCATAACTCGCCAACTCAACAGCCTTTTTCCTTGCTTGTCAGTCAAAGCTTGTGGCGGAAAGTGCTCATAGGTGGCGTAAAAGTTGTGCAATGCCAGGGCGACGTACTTCAAGTCATTCATACGAGACATGCGTTCGCCGCCAGATGCCTTATGCAAGACCTGTGTCAGCTTCTTCAGCGATTTCGTGGACACCGCTACATGACCAGGAGCTTGTGAGATCTGCAAATGTTTTGACACTCCAGGCAACCGGCTGTCCATGAGCGCGACCAACGCTTTGGCTACTTCGTTGTTATTGTCCGTCTGGATGAACGCTTTCACTTCTTCTGGCGGAAGACTGCTCGTTTCTACGGCGACTGCCTTCATTTCCGGGATGATGCGAGCCAGATTCAAAATCTCGCCGACATCATCCTTCAGCGACTGGCTCAGTACTTGCATAAGCACGCGTGCCGTCTCAGGACTCGTTGCAAAAACCAGCCCGTGAGGCGTGTCTCCGTGTCCCTTCAACGCTTGGCTCAAGAATTCTGAGGGCTGTCCATCTGACGATAAAATGGACATCACCCCTTTTTCGGATCCAATCACGACCACGTTTCCCCTACTTGCCATATCCGGCCCACTGTTTCCAGTGAAACCGCTAAGCAACAACTCTACTGTTTCCGGTTTCTCGCAAGGAATGATGAAACGGTCTGGCCCGTTCATCATGCCACTAAAATCCGATACGTAGTAGATCTTGTTTACGCCCAGCTGCAACAAGGCGTCTTTCAACGATTCCAGAGACGCAATCTCATTCTGCCCTGGCCCTCCCGTAATCTCTGCCGACCATTCAACAGCTTCCTCAACATCCACCTTTGAGATATCGACCCAGCCGACAACGTTCGTCGAACTGTCCAGATAAGGAGTGATTTCATCCTGAGCAACGCAATTCGCGCTGCTGGCCACCATCAAAAATAGGCAACACAGGCTTTGCCTTAAAATTAAACTGTATTTCATTGTTCTTCCCCTGAAAAAGATCATTGATTCTTTGAGTATGGATTGGGATGTGAAAGTTGCGTGACAACAATCGCATCGAAGCGTCGTTCGTCTTACTTTGTTTTCAAATGAAACTTGAGCGTTCCTAGAATCTGAGCACGATCCGGTATTACCTTGCCGCTCAATGTAATCCATTAACCATCCTCACTAGCTTTACTGCTCATTTCGAAATGCTCGTCAGTGAATGGATTCTTCAACGCAGGTGCTGGCGGCAAAGACTCCAATGAATCTGGAAGTTCGCCGCCATTGGCTTGCACATGCAGGCAAATCGCTTCCATCGTCATAGCGCGATTCACGAAGAACTCTTGCCGTAGGATTGCTTGGTGGACTGCCTCTACGGCCGGTACCATCAAACCGGCAATCAGTGCGCCGGCCGAATTCTTACGTTCCCCATTTGCCCAATCATCAAAGGCTCCCATCTGTACACGACTCACTTCCAGACCCGCTTTCCCCTTTAAGAGAAATCCCTTGTTCAGATCATCGTTGATACGTTGGATTTCTTGGGATGCCTCCAGCAAAACAGCTCGCATCAACGGCATTGCTTTGACTTCGTCCTCATCCATTCCTGATGCGATCAACCGCGCTTTCGAATCCTCGGCCGTAGCCACGCTGAGCAAAGCCACACCTACCTTGGTGGACGTTTCGCCCGAGTACATTCCAACTTTGATCAAGTCTTCAGTCAACTTCGCCCAAGCCTTACTCCAATAAAGCTCGTCACGCATTTCCATCTTGGCTTCCTTAAGAACTGGAAGTGAGCGATGAATGGTTCCCAATTCCAATTCTATTGCTCGATGTCCTGTGACAAACGGCCGCGGAAGCGTCGCGATGGGCCAATACAAGCTCGGAGCCTCAGACAATTCCGACAAGAGCAGTGCTTCTTCCAACATGATGTTGTGAATTGCAATGCCGACTAGAACTTGCACCAGTGTCTCCCCCTGTCCGACAAAGGCGGAGAGCTGGAATCCGTCCCTTAGTGTGTCCACCGCGCCGTCAACGTCACCTTCTGCAAGCTGCACACGATACTTATGCCCAAGCGCTCGCGCCAGCTCTCTGGCAGATTGATATTCCGGCAGCAACACCTCAAACATTTCCAAACCGCCGATATCGCGCAGCCGCAAATCCGATTTTTGATCTTCACAAAGAGCCATTGCACGGATCTCAGCGTAGACGGAGGCTAGGCTTTCCACCATTTCTTTGCGCTCCTGTAGCGTCGGCTCACGATCGCCCCCCCAAGACATCGAAACATCGGATCGAACGTCTTCGGGCAGCATTTGCCACATCAAGAGTGCGCGGCCAAAATGCACTTGCGCCGCCCCAGGCTTCAACTCCGCCTCATTTCTTTGAAAACGATACTTCAACGACGGATGGCTTTCAGGACGCAAGACAACCTTCAAGTAGGGATTGCCGTCCTCATCCACACCACTCTCTTGTTCGCTCCGTGCTCCGGACTCTGGAGCATTGAACTTTCCAAAGCGGTCCAAAGTAAAAGTTGAACCCAATTCCTGTTGCCCTTCCTGCGCGGCGCAGATGCTCACTTCGCCCCATGCTATTCCGCTTAGCAAAAGCACGGCCATCCAAGGCCTACCAAGCGACCGAACTGCGCCCACCACGTTGACTCTTGCCAACCATAAACCCCGCTTCATCACTTTCCCCTATCGATGATACAAGTCGTCTGTGTTGCTCAGGTCCCGAAGCCCAAGCAAGAAAGAAGAGAACTAGTAAGCAACTTCACCGCGATGGCCATTGCGTACTAGAAAAAACTGTTTCGTCCTGAGCCCTGAAAAAAATTGCCAATAGCCTTGGCATTAGACTTCGTAAGCGGACGATACTGCACGGGCAATTGCAGGTTGCTATCAAATTCCAACAGCTCCGCTTCCTCGTTCGTTTCTCCCTCGCTCCCAGGTGCACTTATTGGATCTCCAGGACGACCAACTGAAATCTGCTTCGCACGGGCGACCTGCATTGAAATACTTCCGAAAATAGCTTGCATGGAATCGGCAGCCAAGGCAAATTGCTGCGGTCCGAAGTCAGTTGTGGGTGTTTCCGACTCTGGCGAGTCAACCAGATCTACTGCTCCAGCCTCCGTGCCAATAGCATGATTTGGCCTGTTGCCCTCCACTGGATGCTCCCCTTCAGCCATGCGTTTTCCGCTTTCACTAGTAGGCCAAAGCTCGGCGGACAACCCAAGGGCCAATAACAGTGCCACCGCAAGCCCAGCGATAATCCCGCCACAAAAAGGCCTTGCCCATTGTCCGTGCTTTGCAGATTGCCGATCTACGACTCGTCCTGCCTGCTGTAGCTGCACAGACTGCTGCGTCCCCTCGCCTTGGCCTAGCGATTCCATTGCAGCTTCCCATCCACAACGGAACATCATGTCCGCTTCACTGGTAGTCGCTGGCTCAGGTACTAAATTTCGTAAGCGCTGCTCAAAATCACTCATTCTCAAACTCAATGATGCCTAAACGTGCATTACTACGAGGGGCGTTCCAAAAGTCCTGGCCAAACCGCCATATTTTTCCCCGCAAACAGCAGACTCACCACTCGTGAAGC
>JBCCEO010000104.1:0-15299 GCA_039030255.1 Planctomycetota bacterium
CCCTCAGCCAGGGCAACCTATTTAGGCTGCCATTGCTAGACTATTGTCTGCAACTAAAGTTTGCGGTCAGCTTTTAACGTGGCCAACTGACCAACCACGGCACGCCACCTTCACTTCTAGCTACCCGGTCGAATCCATTTCGCCCCCAAATCTGGGACTATTCGTCCTGATCGAGACTTGAGAAAACAGCCAACTAGAGAAAACAGCTCAAAACTGGGCAGCCCAAGACTGCCTCCACCTATTTTCGAACCGAGTAGCAAGAAAAACAAGCCATACTGCGCAGGTTTCTTAAATCTCTTGGATTCGCCGAACAGTAAAACCCCACTTGGGTTTGCCTCCAAAGCAATTAAGGGGCCAAGTGCCAAGATTTGCCTGGCCAAAGAATGTTTCTTCGGAAAGCTGGGGTACTTCGAAAGAGTCGCCTGGTCTTTCGAATCCTCGAGCTTCGAGTCAGGGGTTTCCCCTTGAATGATGAAATAGTGTTTTGAGCTGAAATCGACGAGACGAACCTGGAGTTGAGGCGCAACTTTGGGGTCAGCGATTTATGAAAACGAAGCCGATGTTAAGGAAAAGGTTCTGTCTTCTCCTAGCGATCTGCCTATCTTGCAATCTGGCTTGCGGCTCAAATCAACCAGCGGGGACTAATCCGTCCGTGGAACCCCAGTTACATGTTTCTCTTGGACCATCGTCGAGCGATACCGACGCCCAACCATCTGAGCTACGAACGACCGCTTCGATTCCCGAACTCGGCTCCTCAGACGAAGTAGTCAACTCTTACTATCTGACCCCAGATTGGGACTCTACTTCAACACCCTACTTTCCTGCTTCTTGTAGCAATTCGATCGCGGTTTTCCCACCCAAGAAGCGTTCTTGGTTGCAACGATTGGACGATCACTTTTCGTCAACTCGTCCCGAAGGTGGAAGATGGTTTTTGGCAGAATACGACTTCGACAACCGCGGATACAATGTTTTACACTTCATGGGAAACTCGCCACTGCCACTTGGATTCAGCTTATGGGGCTTCGTTGATTTGGAAGGCGCAGAAGGAACGACGGCTGAGAGAGAAGATATCAGTCGCCACTTTCTCGAATTGGATATCAAGAGAAGGTTATGGCGTAATACGGGCATCATAGCGGAGCTTAACGATCTACAGGGGGCGGACAATGAGATCGGACGACTCGGCGCGTTTTGGACTCCAGAAACCGATGCTTTATCGCCAAGTTCAGGACTTTGGGCTGGGCAATTTCGGCTGGGACTCAAATTCTTCCCAATTCAAACAATTAGCCGCACCGGACAATGGAGCTTCAACTGGAACAAGCAATTCGCAAGTATTGCCGCTGGACGAGTCTCCGCGGGCGGCTTCTTCGACTTGAACTACGACACGTCCTCCAGCAATGTCACGATCGTTACCGAACACCAAATTCGCTTGCGTGTTGCCGAAGGCCTGCATCTGATTACCGAATTTCGGCTCAATGAGTACTTGATCGACGAATTCGGTATCGCTCCGGGTGTTCAATATCGCTTCTGAACTTGGCGTAGTGTCACAGTTGTATGGTGGCCCTCGCGCAAAAAGAATACCCGCTCTTCACTGAAGTGAGGAGCATTGCACCTAGACGAACGAGGGTTTGCCCTCGTTTCGTCCTATCTTGGTTGCGGAAGCTCTTTTCTAAAGTGGGCCTGCCTCTTCGCAATCTAGCTTTCTAAAGCCGGGTGGCCAAGTGTCGACAAGGTATGCGCTCAAGTCACCACAAGCGTGGAAGAAGATAGTTCGTTGGGGCTTGTAAATTGTACAACCATAAAATCGGATCAAAATACTGCGAGAGATTTAGTGGGCAAGCCCATGGCGTTTGCTGGGGTCTGCTGGCATGCTGCGTCTCACTTTATGTTGCCGGATGCAAGGCCAAGCAACCCGTTGGACTTGGTCCTAGCCGGGAAATCATCTCAAGCGCAGAAATCCCAGACGAAGACATCGGGGGAAGGCAAGGAAAGGCGCACTTTGTTTCGACTTCAAAGAGGTTTCCTTCGCTACCGGGCCTAAAAGATTCCATTGTGATCGGCCTAGATGCGGATATGTCGTCCGGAGCCGCCAAATCGGGAGAAGCCATTCGTCGAGGCCTCGAACTAGCGATAGAGCAAATCAATTGTTCTGGCGGGCTTCTGGGTAAGCAAGTCGAATTGATCATTCGTGATCACCGGGGTAATCCAGACCGCGGCCTCGGAAACCTGGAGGCTTTTTGCCAAGTCCCAAACCTATTGGGCGTATTCGGCGGCATTCACACACCGGTTGCAATGCGGGAACTGGAGTTTATACACGAAAACAAGATCCTCTATTTTGGTCCTTGGGCTGCAGGAACTCCTATCGTAAACAATGGCTATTCGCCCAATTACGTTTTCCGTGTTTCTGTGCGAGATGAGTATGCTGGCGGATTTCTAGTAGGCCAAGCTTTGAATCGTGGCAACACGCGCATCGGCTTGATGCTTGAACGTACCGCATGGGGCAGATCCAATGAGAAAGCGATCGGCGATGCTTTGTCCGAACGTGGTCTTGAGGCGATTGGTACAGAATGGTTCAACTGGGGAGAACGGGACCTCCACCCGCAGCTAGAACGCCTTGTTGAGTCTGATTGCGAGGTAGTCTTGTTCGTTGGAAATCCCTTTGAGGGTGTAACAGCGACAGAAGCAGTGGCATCCATTCCCGAAGAACAACGCCCAAGCGTGATTTCTCACTGGGGAATCACAGGTGGAAATTTCTTCGAAATGGCTCAGGAGAATCTGGACAAAATCGATCTCGTTTTTCTTCAAACGTTTTCCTTCTTGGAACCGAGATACCCAGCTCGTGTCGAAGCCATTGCCAACGAGTATCTGAATAAATACTACGATTGCGAGGATGCGCGGGACATCTTCGCGCCGGTTGGCACAGCCCACGCCTACGAGCTTATGCAGATGATCGCGGCAGCAGTTAGTCAAGCTGGCACCACCGAGAGCATAAAAGTACATGCAGCCTTGGAGGGACTTCGTGATTATCAAGGGATTATTCGCGACTACGCCGAACCCTTCCGCCCTGACCATCATGATGCCCTCGATGCGAGCGACTTTATCCTTGCTCGATTCGGAACAGATGGCGCTATTATTCCCGTGAAGAAGTAGGTTTGGATGACTCAGCAAAAGCCTTTTTCTCTACGTCAGGCGATTTTTGCGCGCGTATTCCCGGTTGCCGTTGCGCTCCTGATCCTAGTTTCTCTGATTGTCATTCAGAAACTCAATTCTGAGTTTCGTCGGCAAGTCCAAAGGCAGGTGAACCATCGAGCGGAAGGCGTGCATTTAGCCGTGCAGACAAAGGTGCGACACGCCATCGATGCTTGTGCTGCAATTGCAAATAACGACATCGTCATCAATTCTATTGTCGATTTAGAACACCGAAAATCCAATCTGCAGCCTTTTTTGCAATCCTTGGATTTTCCGGGCATGCCGCTGAACAACGTTGCAATGTTGAGCTATAACGGCACCCCTATCGCGCAGAAGCTGCCCCATGATTCGCGTTTGGAAACATTAAAGTCTTGGATGACTTCAAAGTCCAATAATGAGGCTTTTATGGCTTTCGATTCCGAAGCATTTATCGTTGGCCAACCTGTCCGGTATGGTGCGGCGGTTGAAGGCGCTCTAGTCGCCGTTTACGACTCCAAGCAGTTATTCGACGACATCAGTCCAAATGGTGACTCCGTAGCGATCGAATTGGCGTTTCAAAACCAGCCACTCACCCGATGGAATCTTGCAGCCTTGGGGAACTCCTCGGCTGAAAGCCTAATTCCAGCTAGCGAGCCCCCCGAGGGCTGGTTCATGGCGCAGTTTTTGGTCCAGGATATCGACGGATTGGTAGGAAGAGTTTGGCAGTCTGATGCATCTGCAGAACGAGCTAGTCACACCGTGCAAAACGCACTGGTTCTCGCCGTGATTTCACTCAGCGCCGTGTTGCTGTTCGCAATCCTAAGGACAACTCAGTTCACTAATAACGAGCTTCAACATCTTTTAAGTGCCATTAATGCGGTACGATCGAATTCGAGTCTTAGTTTACGAATCAGTTCTGGAAAAACGTTGGAGTTTCAAGAACTGAAAAACCGTTTCAATGAAATGCTCGTGGAAATTGAGCGGACAACTGTTTCGCGGGAGAAATACCGTATCCCAGCCTCCGTTGCCAAATACACCGACAACTTGGTGGTGGTAACCGACGCGCGAGGAAGAATTGAATGGGTCAATGACAGCTTCACTCGCGTGTCAGGCTACTCACTCGCTGAGGTGTTCGGAAAAACTCAGCAAGAGATGCTACACGGACCAGAAACAAATGCAGCTGCGGCACGACAAATGTCGCAAGCCATCGAAGAACGCCTAGGATTCGATGTCCAGATTCTGAACTATTCCAAAACTGGCAATCCTTATTGGGCGTCCATAGAGTCCCGTCCCATTCTCGGCGACGATGGCGAGGTCGTTAGCTTTATTGCCATCGAATCAGACGTGACGGAGAGGTTGCGATTGGAGAGAGAAAAGGAGAAGCTCACCCGCGAGACGATCGACTTATCACGACAAGCTGGGATGGCCGAAGTTGCTACAGGAGTCTTGCACAACGTTGGGAACGTCCTGAACAGCGTCAACATTTCAACCAACCTAATGTGCGACCGGTGGAAGCAAAGTAGCCTTCCTTCACTTTCGCGAGTCGTCAAAGTGCTTGAAGAAAACCAAGGTCAACTCGAAGCATTTGTCGCCAGCGAACGCGGAAGCCAGCTTCCTGAAGTGCTCCGTGAACTGTCACTAGCACTGGAGGATGAGAAACAATTGCATCTCGAAGAGCTTCGGTCGCTTTGTGAGAGCGTCGAACACATCAATCATATCGTCCAGGGGCAACAAGAATTTGCACGTGCAGTGACGGCCAATGAGGCTGTATCGGCGATCGAGCTCGTGGAGGAATCGTTGCGATACAATCTTGATGGTTTGAATATCGAGGGCAACTGCAGGGACGCACCTATCGCGGTAGAAAAGCACTTTGAAGAGTCTGGAAAGATCTTTATCGACCGACCCAAAGTTGTACAGATATTGGTGAATCTGATCAGCAATGCGAAGAACTCTTTGCTCGATTCTAAGGTCGATGAGGCCAAAATCACCCTAGAAATACATCGAACCAAGCAAGATTGCTTGCAGATCTTGGTGCGGGACAATGGAGTCGGAATCTCGAAGGAAAATCTAACTCGCATCTTCTCCCATGGTTTCACGACACGTGACGACGGTCATGGCTTTGGCCTTCACACTTGTGCTCTTGCGGCAGAATCTCTGGGCGGCACCTTGAGGGCCGTTAGTGATGGGCCCGGCCTTGGCGCAACCTTTGTACTACAACTCCCGGTCAACCAAGTTAGCACGCAAGCTACCTCGCAAGAAGAACTGTCGAGTACGTCGGGATCTTAGCCTTTGATGCAAAGAGCCTGACCGAGCTTCTGGTATCTGGAGTTTGTTGCAAACGTTATTCCATGATTCTCATAGCCGCCGATTTTGCGGCCGACTTGAGAGTTCGATCTTGGGTAGTAGCCCACACGGAGTGAAGCCTTGCAAAGCTTTGTCGCGTGCCGATCTCGCCTAAGATCTCGCAGCCGGCTTGCTGGGCTGCTGGACTTCCCTTCAACAACTCCCAAGCGGGTTGTTCCGCATTCTGCCCAAAGTCTCTTAACGCTAGAGTGACCACTTCTGGCAAGGTTTCATACTGTTTCACCAGGAGCTTGGCTGCAGCGGTTGTCCCCATATTTTTCAACTCTTCGATATGGACGTCGGTGACTTCTGCGCCGGCATCCCAGGACTTTTCGAGATTGTCGAGCTCCAACAATTGGTCCTGTGTCGACATTCCACGAATTTCATCGTCGCTAGCTTCCAACGGAATCGCCAATTTTTCTTTGAGCCGACGCGTTGCGTTCGTCGCCTCAGATTTCAGTCGGAAATCGGAGTGATCTTGTAGGCTGCGTGCCAACAGATACGACTTCGAAGTACCAACATCCGCGAGCAAGCTCATGGCTCGCCTGCGTAAGTCGAGGTCTTCGTCCTCATCTTTGCAGAAGGCGAGCAACGCGCCCTCAGCAAAATAGCCCATCTTTTTGAGATAGTAGTCCACAGATCTATCTGTTCGCATGACTTCCGCCATCGCATTAGCGTTTGCTTTGGTTGGAGAATTGCTCAGCAACTCCATGGCTTCCCTTTGCACGCCCCTATTGGGGCTCGTCAAGGCACCTATGATCAAACGATTGACATTAGGATGAGCGATTTGACCAAGGCACCTGAAAGCATACTGTTGCACCATAGAGTCTGAGCTCGATAAACAACCCGCAAGCGCATCCACCAACTCGCCTTGGCGTTCTTTGATACCCTCGCGGCGAATCTCGATTAATGCCTCGCGCACCTCGCGTGATTGTTTCGACTTCAACTGCGTCAACCAACGATCTACCTTGTCTAAAGGCACAGGTGGCTGTTCTGGCTCAGGAAATTCAATGTCAATATCTAGGGGCTCACCTGCGGCCTGCTCGTTCCGGAGCCGCTCCGCTGCCGCGTTTAATTCGCGTCTCTTCCGCTCAAATTCCTCCTGACGACGTCGATCCTCCTCCATTTGTCTTTCGATTTGAGCTTGGAAATCATCCAACGTATTCTTAGGCCATTCGCCTGTTTTCCCGGAGTAGTAAACAATGGCACCGAGCAAAATAAGGCTGATGATAATATTCAGATAGCCAATCACAAGCGTCGCAGCTACTAAGTCACGCCCTCGGCGCATGTTGTGCCGACGCAACTTATTACCTTCCACATGTGCGAGTACGACCGCTGGCAACGACAACACAATGCCACCGCACAGGTAGCTGGCCAAGCTCAGTCCGAAACATATACCAGCGTTGGACTTGGGGGCAGAATTCGACTGCGTTTGAGGGCGCGCAGCCCCCGGACCCATGGCCGGGCTCGGTGCGGATGGTGGCGTTACTCCTTGGGACTGCGAATAAGGTTGGCCTGGGGCAGGTTCGTAGGAAGCAGGCGCAGGTGGATGCAAATAGGGGTTGGCTTTTTGAGGTTCGGGATAAGCCACATGCTCTACGGGCGCAAACCCACTCGAAGGTTGCGCCAAAACTTCGTCCTGACGCGGCGGCTGATTTTGCGGATCGGAATCTCGAGGGTCGTTCGACATGGTTCGTAATCGAATCCCTAAATGTGTTGGAATCCCAAGCTGCGATCGCTTCGGTTGGATATGAGAGTGCGACCGAAACGGGCTATCGCAAGGATCTATTAGGGTTCAATGTACTCTCCGATCCAATTACTCGCCACCAGAATCCTTGGCCTTACAAATCAACTTGGCCAACGTCTCAGTCCGCCAATGAAGCGAAGCACCCCAGCTGTGCCAAGGCCACACCTGTAATACCTGAGTCTTGCGTCTCGTTTCTCCAAGCTTCGCTCGACTATCTGCTTCGCCAGTCTGCTAAGGCCAGTCCTCCAACCAGAACTTGGGAATACGCGGAAAAGTACAAACTCCGCGCACTTCTTTGAGCTCCAGGGCATAGAAAGTGGTTGGGTCGTCGCAAAAGACTCCTATGCACTGCCAGTTATTCAACTTGTGCCAGCCTCCAGCTTCTTTCATTCGGCTTACGTTGGGGCCAACAAATATGCGACGACCATTTAGAAATGCTGTGATCCCGCTAACGCGGACGCGTACTACAAACTCGTACTTTTCTCCAGGCCGAATCATACCCTTTATTTCCAGACTGGTATCCCGATCCCCAACGGCACCATAGCCAGACCTTTCCCCGCGATCTTCGCCAACGTAGACCGCGGAAACCGACTGATGCTGTGGATTCGGGATAAGAAATCCCACGCCGTTGCGCAGTTGATCCTGAGAGTAAACCAAACGCAAATCGTATTCGGCAGGTGGGTAGAGTGGGAGTGCGATGCGAGGTACAAAACTTCTGGCAACACACTTGAGTTCATCGTCCTCGATCTTCCATCTGTCGGCTCTTTCCGCATCTATTTTCAGATCAACTAAGGGAATCAGGTTGATTGTGGTGCTTCGATTTTCTGCAGCCGCAATGTCCTTAACGGGCACGCTAAGTATTCGTTGTTCCAATTCCTTGCGTCTTAGTCCAGCCGTAAACTCTAGCGCCCTTCGATACCAACAGACGGCGAACGCTCGAATCGCATCTCTATCCTTGTCGTCAGCCTCGGCAATCGACCACCAGGCATCTCCCAAAGCGCCCTGGTCCTCAGGATCATTCTGCGTTGAAAGCGTCCTTGCAGCCAGCGCGGCCAACCTGACGTCGTCGGAAAAAGCGAGTTTAGTTAAACCCTGTCGCCATTTGGCTAGCTTAAAGCATTCGAATCTTCCTACTTGTCCGTTGGCGCCTAAGTCATCTGGGTTCTCTCTTAGCTTTTGCAGTGCGGGCTGAATCGCTTCCGTGTTCGCTTTTTCTGCGCTAAGATCGCGCAGAGTCTGAGCCAGTCGCTCGACGCCCTGACGGTCCTTCGCGCGACGCAACAATGCCTGAGTATCCTTGATCACTCGTTCTGCTTGCGCGAATTCACCCTGGGCTGCGAATGCTTGGGCAATTGATTCAAACTCCTGAGCGACAAAACGAACGGACTCGACGGACCTGGCCTTTTCCTTCAAAATCCCAAGGGCGAACAAACGAATCTTGGCCGCATCCACTTGAAATTCTTTTGCCATGCCAGCTACAGCAGTTAGCGCGGTCCGCGCGTCTCCGGCTTCTGCGGCCAGCTGAATTGCTTCCCGATAGAGCGAGAACTGCTCCGTCTCATTCGTGCTTCGTTGCACTTCATCGAGGAGACTTTTGGCAAGCTGCCCCTTCATGCTGGCTTCAGAACTCTGGTATTCAGCCGCAAATATCTGTTTTATTCTCTTCAGGGCCGTGTCTTGCTCAGCGCGTGGCGGGATCGGTTTGGGCCCTTGAGCACAAACTTGCCCGCGGATCCCGAGCCAGGCGAAGAGAGCGAGAAAAAACGTGCAAAAACACAATGTACTTTTTGCTTGTAACCTCAATCCAATCACGATCTGTCTCTGCGGGAAAGATTCGAGCCAACGTATTTTTCTAGTTTACATTCTTTCCGCTCGCCACTGAATCAAATTTGTTGCGCTACGAACTATTTCCCCCCGGGATTTCGTCGCTCCAATTTCTTGGGGCCAAATGCGAGCGGAAATTCGTTGCGGGGCAGAGCAGAGTGCCCAGCCTTGATAAAAAGAAAAAGCCGGCTGCGATGGCAACCGGCTTTCAGAAACATGAGCAAGGGATGCTCAAGCTGGATCAGTTTGAACTGCTATCGCTAGCTTCCGCAACCGCAACTAGAGGTCGTTGAACCACAGCTGCCGCAACCAGGACTGACCGTAGCGCCGCATCCACCGCAAGCGCTAACAGCGCCACCGCAGCCGGTCGTGCACGGAACAGTCACCTCTTGAGGAACCATGATGGTACGGCAAACTTGAACTTCCTTTTGTACCTGAACAGGAACGCAAACCATGTAAGTTTGAGTCTTCTCTTCTGGAACTTGGTCCATCAGTGTTACCGTGTATTCCACTTCCTTGTCGACTTGATCGTACTCCGTCACCGTGTAGGTGCGAGTCTTCTCGACAGGAACGGAAACCATGATCGTACGTTGACGCAATTCTTCGTTGTAGGTCACCTTAGGAACCTTACGAGTTCGCGTTTCTTGAACCATCGTGCAACGTTGAGCCGTGCGAGTACGCTCTTCGGTCTTATAGCTGCAACGACGCTCGGTACGAGTGCGCTCTTCCGTCTTGTACTTGGTGACTTGGTATTCTTGGGTGCGCTCTTCCTGGCGGCACTTTTGAACCTTCACCGTGCGGGTACGGTCTTCCATACGACTCTTGCGAACCGTGATGGTCCGCGTGCGGTCTTCCATGCGAGACTTGTTCAACGTGATCGTACGGGTTCGCTCTTCTGGCTTGCACTTGGTTACAGTGTACGTGCGTGTCTTCGTCTCGGGCTTGTACTTGGTCACGTTGACGGTACGAGTACGAGTTTCGGTTTTGCACTTGGTCACTGTGTAAGTGTAAGGCTGTTCGACTTGCTGGGTCGTGTAAGTCGTATAAGGAACTTGCTGGGTCACGCAGTTAGGAACCCAAACACGTTTTTGCACAGTGCGAGTGCAGCTGCCGCAGCTGGGTGTTGGAGCACATCCATCGTTACAAGAACCACAGTTCGAAGTTTCGCCGCAGCCACCACAAGCACTAGTGCCACAAGGGGCTGGTGTGGAGCAACCGGTATTGCATGCAGGAACTTCTTCCGTCACACACTGGTAGCTGCCCATGTCCTTCGTCACCGTACGGTATTGCGTCACAGGTACGCGTTGGCAAACGGTACGAGTCGCAGTCATCGTTTCTGTATAAGGAACTTGAACCGTATATTCAACTTCCTTGGTTTCTGTGTAAGGAACTTGAACCGTATACTCCTGAGTCTTCTCCTCAGTGTAAGGAACCTGAACCGTATATTTTTCTTCCTTCTCTTCGGTGTAAGGAACACATACTTGGTATGTCTGCTCCTGGTCTTCCGTATAAGGAACGCAGACTTGGTACTTTTGCTCCATGTCCTCGGTATAAGGAACATTGACCATGTAGGTACGTGTCTTCGTTTCCTGATAAGGAACTTGAACCGTGTAAGGGACTTCGACGTCCGTATACACAGGTACTTGAACCGTATAAGGAATTTCATAGGTTTCCGTCTTTGGAACGCATACCGTATACTCTTGGTCTACATAGGTCGTGACAGGTACACGCACTGTATAGTCTTGAGTTTGGGACTGGCATTCGTTCACGGTGTACGTCTGTGTTTTCTCGACTTGGCGAGGAACACTTTCCGTTACGGTCCGAGTACGGGTTTCCGTACGAGGGACACACTTCATGACCGTATAAGTGCGAGTTCGTTCTTCTTGCTGCATTTGCGTCACGGTCACCATTTGTGTTTCCATGACACGCTGCGGAACCATCACCGTCTTGGTTGTATAGCTTGTACAACCACAACCCGAGCTAACGGTTTCCCCACAAGACGAACACCCACTTTGAGCTACGGTCTCACCACAAGATGAGCAACCGCTCGTCGCAACTGTCTGACCGCAGCTGCTACATTGTGCCTGTAATTGAAGACTGCAAAATGCAGCCGCCAGCCCACAGGCAAGGGATAGAAGTTTTGTTCTCACGCTGTTCTCCTCACGCTGAAAACGAAACAAGTATTTAGAGTGTGACCACCACACTCAAATGTTAATTTGCACGCGATAGGCTAACTTTAACGGCGCGCCGAACAAGTAAGCACCCGATAAAAATCAAGGAAAATCGCAGGCAGGTTGACAAGAGGCAAGATAGGGGAAATAGGAGGTTTGCACCTAGGGGCTCAAAGATGCGACGAGGCCCGACATCCGATTCCAGGGATGGGTAGGACAACACCTTCGAAACACCGCAACACGATCTTACAACCGTAGCGAGCAAGAATCGCGCTGCCACACCGTCCGACCGAAAGTCATCACAAGGTATAGTCGGATCAAAGGACATGCAAGAGCCTAGCACAGATTTGCACCAGATTCTTTGAAAGCCCTCTTAGGCAGGTGGCACGGAGCGAATTCAAGGTGGTTGTGGATCGAGAGAAGCCAAAGACTCATCTTCTAAGTGGAAGGCAGGTCGTTCAACGGCTCATCAAGATAAGCGGGTTTTACCCTCAACTACCGCAGGCGAAAGATTCGTTTTTGAGATTTCTTTGCTTTCAACTCGAGCCCCGTCGTCTTCGTCATTTGTTCTTCGTAGACTTACCCCGCTTGGTTGGGGTACTTTTGGGTTTTGCGTTCTTGGCTTGTACACTGATCGGCTTGCGGAGTTTCTCCGGGGCATGCTCGACCTCCGTTGCTACTTCCTGCCAAAGCGATTTTAGACGCTTCGCGAGCTCTGGCTTTTTGTTCACCAGGTTGACGAGTTCGCTTCGATCCTCAGCCAGATTGTAAAGCTCCCAAGGCTTTCCCTTGGCGGAAACCAATTTGTAGTCACCCTGGCGAATCGCGCGATTGTTGGAAAACTGAAAGTACAGCCAAGGGTGCTGCGGCAGTGGATCGCTGTTAAAAATTGGAAACAAGGATCGCCCCTGAAGTGGAGTGATCGTCCTGCCAGCATACTGCTCGGGATATGCTGTTTGCCCCAAATCCAAACAAGTCGGAAGCAGGTCAATAAGGTGAGCTGGTTCCCTGCAAATGCTTCCCGGCTCGGTTGTTAGGCCAGCCCAGGAAACGATCATTGGTGAAGAGATACCGCCTTCATGTTGGTTTTGTTTGTACCAACGAAACGGAGTATTCCCAACGTGAGCCCAGCCTTTGTCGTAGGTCCAATAGGACTTCGGGTCCCAAGGCCGGAACTGATTGCCACGCGTACGCTCAAATGGACAGGCACCATTGTCGCTGCAAAAGATGAATACCGTATTCTCCCAATGGCCCGTTTCCTTTAAATGACCGACTAGTCGACCGATGTTTTGGTCAAGACAATCTACCATTCCAGCGTACGCGGCCATACGTTCGGCTTCCCAATTCTTTTCCGTCTCGGAGAGTTTAGACCAAGCAGATACGTCATCAGGTCGAGGGGACAATTCCGCACCGGGCAACAAACCCATCTCCTGCTGCCTTGCATAGCGGGAAGCTCTTACTTTGTCCCAACCTTCGCCGTATCGATTTTCGTATTTGCGATAGTCTATTTCTTTGACATGCAGCGGATAGTGCGGCGCGTTGAATGCCATGTACAGAAAAAATGGTCGCGTCTTATCTCTGGCTTCCAAAAAGTTGATGGAATAGTCTGTATTCTCGTCCGTCGTGTAAAACTCTTCGCCCTGGACCTCAAACTCTTCACCGTCCAATCGAAAGGTATCATCGCCGGTAAAAAAATTGGTCGCCCCGCTTAGGTGTCCAAAGTAGCGATCGAACCCTCGTCCCGTAGGCTCGCCGGCAAGATGCCACTTGCCGGCCATTAAGGTCTGATAACCTGCAGGCCGAAGCGCCTCGGCTATGGTCACTCCCTTATCCATCGCGTTATTACCGGCCTGAAACATATAGAGGCCTGTCAAAAGACAGATTCGCGAGGAGTGGCATTTCGCAGTGTTGTAAAACTGCGTAAAGCGCAAACCGCCTTGGGCCAATGAATCAAGATTGGGCGTCTCGATCTCCGAACCATAACAACCTAGATCGGAAAACCCAAGATCGTCTGCCATAACCAAGACAATGTTCGGCCGCTTTGCAGACTTCGGTGCTTCGGCCCAAGAGTGTGAGGGAAGGAGCAAACTGCCCAGCAGAAATAAGATGCACAGGTTAGTTTTCATGGTTAGGATTCTCAGGGAATTCGATGTGTTTTTTTTTTGGCAGACAACCCAAATTGCACGAATCTGGTCCGTTACCCATTGCGTGTGCTAATTGCGTGGCACACTTCGCATGGTGTAATGGGCCTGGGCAGGAAACAGCTTGCCGGCTTCGTCGCCAATTGGACCGATGTTGATCTCGTAGACAAAGCCCGCTCGCAATGAATCTAGCTCGATACGTATGCTGGTGCCATCGGGGGTTGGTTGGAGCGATTGGATCGACTCCGGTTGCTCATCCTGATCATCGCCTCCGTAAGCCGGAGTCGAGATACGGCGATACGAACGGATTTGATACTGATTCGGATCGAGGGCTAGTTTGGAATCCACTGGACCCGTAAAGTCGACTTGAAAGCCTGTTGCCGTCGCCCGCACCTCGGCGATTCCAAGTGGCAGTTTTCCGGTTGGCCGCACACGCACAATGGACCCGGTATTCTGTCCGCCGCCCCAACCGCTATCGTGCAAGTTTCCAACGTAGATGTCGCCGGCTGGAGATACTTCGCACACAATGGGCCCTTCGAAAGTTTCGTAGGAATCCAATCCAGGCAGACTGAAGTTGTAGGCGGCTCCTTGATAGTTTCCGTTCACCAGTTGCAAGCTCATCCGGATCAGCGAACGACCGTTCATCTCGCTGCCAACCAAATGCCCTTCGAAGGGACCAAAGTGCCGCGACACACCTTCGGCCTTAAGTTTACCTGGCGTATTGAGCAGGCAGATACCATTGACGCTTCTCGACCAAGGATGCGGCAAGTTGATGGCTGGAGATTCAAAGGGCGGGGAAAAGCCGTCTTTGTTCTCTAGCTTGTTGATGAAGCCATAGCGCTTGCCCGGACGCAAGTGATTGAGCTCATTGAAGGGGTTGTAATTGCCTTGATTGTCGGTAGCGAAAAGATCTCCTTCTGGCGTTTGCACCAAGCCCATCGGGAAGCGTAAACCGGATGCGAAGGACTCCACGCGGTAACTTCGCGGACTTTCGGATTGCAATGACGGAATCAACTTCAGCGCATGCCCACGCCATTTGGCTGCGGCCTCGCTTCTCTCATCCTGTTGGCAAGGCAGTACGATCGAGTAGTTGCCCCTCGAATCCCGCTCAAGCCCCACGGCCCAGTCGTGGTAATCGGCCGTATAGCCCCAGCCATCCGCTATCACCTCTGTATCCCAAATCGGGCTGCCAACTTTCGACGGCGAGAGACGCAACAAAGCGAATTTGGCGAGAGCATCCACCTGCCCCGACTCAGTGACTTGCAACCCATATGGAGTCGGCAAGTTATCGCTAATAACTTCGAATTTATCTTCAAGCCCATCGCCATCGGTGTCGCGCAGTCGGAGCACATTGCCTTTAAGAGAGCCAACGAATAGCTCGCCTTCTGGTCCCCAAGCCAACGAAATGGGCATTTCTCGACGTGTAAGCGGCAAACGCACGACCTCGTAGCCGGGCAAGCATTCCATCACGCGGGGCTTAATCGGCGGCAGGACGAGCTCTGACTTGGGAAGCGAATCGCTTGGTAGCGCTGAGCCGATGATCGTTTTCCAAGCGAAAGGACCAAGAGGGACATCGTTTTGAGCGGCTGGCCGAAGTACAACTCGGCCATCTATGACTTCGACTTGCATCGACACATCTGGAACAATTCGAACTTCAATCGACGGGCCTTGGTGTAAGGCAGTTTGGCCATCTTGCCGAAAATCTAAATCGGAATCGAGCCAAAGCTGGCCAAATCGCCTCGTGTCTTCGGCATATGGCGCTTCAACCGAGGAGTCAATGACGGTCGTTTGATCCTGCGAAAAAATGTTGTGGTGCATCTCAAGATTTCGGCGTTGAGAATCTTTACCCAAAGTGAGTCCGCCACTCCAAGTCAGACCATTTTCAACATGCCGAACCCTATCCAAACG
>JBCCEO010000105.1:0-15242 GCA_039030255.1 Planctomycetota bacterium
AGGACAATCCGGAAGATATCAAGAAAGTCCGCCACTACTTTGATCACGTCGTCAAGAAACGCCGCAAGGGTGCTTGGCCTGAATTCTTCCAAGGCCGGCATGAATTGGATGCATGATGGAGCCCAAGCTCTCCGAAGCCAAGCGGAATCGTTTGATGAAGCGATTGTGCAACACGCAGGACCAAGTCGTTTACTTCCCGGTGCGTCATCATTCGCCAACCGCAGCCGCCCTAGTGCGAGACTGGATCAAGGCGCACAAACCAGCGGCAGTGTTGATCGAAGGGCCCTTCGACTACAACGACTACTTGGACGAGTTGTACCTCGGTCACAAGTTGCCGATCGCAATTTACAGCTATTTCCGAACGGCAACATTTCACTCTGGCGTCTACTATCCCTTCTGCGAATACTCTCCAGAGTGGCTCGCCCTCTCGATGGGCCGACAAGTCGAATCGGATGTAAGATTCATCGATTTGCCCTGGTCAGAGAGCCAAGGAGACGATCGGCAAATACATCGCTACGCAGACGCCGAGCTCCGACGTGGTCGATACGTTGCCGCACTGTGCGAACGCTTGCAGGTGGAAGGGTTTGACGATCTCTGGGATCGCATGATCGAGTCTCAAGTCGCTTTGTCGATCGATGACTATCTGACGCGAACCCACGAATACTGCTTGAGTACTCGGTGCTGGGAACATGAGGTAAGTGTCAGTGATCGACGCCGCGAAGCCTTTATGGCAGAACAAATCCAAGCTGCAATCGCCAAAAATTCCGGGCAAATCTTAGTCGTAACAGGCGGCTTCCATAGTAGTGCTCTGGCAGCCCGCGTTGACGAACTCGAGGTGGATGCACCGGGACTCGAAACGCCAACGCCCATCCCGGCTGACGAGACCCCTGACATTCTGGATCGGGGCGTTGCACTTACGACATATTCCTACGAGCGACTCGATGGCTTGCACGGATACGACGCGGGAATGCCAAGCCCGGGTTTTTACCGCCAAGCTTGGAAGCAGCTCCATGCTGACCGCCGTTCATCAAGATCTTCAACCGTTAAAGAGACATCCTTCGACCACCAACCCTTGTTGCAATCCTTGGTGAAGGCTCTGCGCAAACGTAAGCAGACACTCAGTACCGCCGATTTGATTGCTGTAGAGACTTCTGCGAAAACACTGGCGGCTATTCGAGGAAGAGAAAGTGTCTGGCGACGCGACCTTGTCGACGGTGTTACCAGTGCTTTGATCAAAGACGAGTTGCAACTGGAGGGTGTATCCCCTTTTCTAGATGCGGTCTATGAAGTCCTCCGCGGCAAACAGGCTGGTCGTCTCGCAGAGGGTGTTCGACTTCCGCCGCTTGTCGAGGCGATTCGCGTAGAGCTTGAAGAGTCGGATCTTTTGCCAGTTCGAAAAAGCACGACACTAGAACTAGATCTCTTGAACCAAGAAGATGTTAAGCGCAGTCGTCTTCTACATCGCTTGCGCGTTCTTGAAATCAGGGGTTTTCGTTGCACCGGAGGCACCGACTTTCTTGCCAGAGAGGAAATGCAGGATCTTTGGGAATCATGGGAAATTCACCTTTCCCCTGATCTTGAGTCGTCCTGCATCGAGGCTGCTCGCTATGGCACGGTATTAGAATACGCTGTCGCTGCGAAACTCGTCGAAGATGCTGGCGGAAAGATTCGCGACGCGTCTGCGGCTTGCGCTTTGCTGATCAACGCCTCACGCTGCGGCGCGAATACAATCTCGCAGGATCTTATCGAGTCGCTACGAGCACTGATCGCAAAAGAATCTCGATTTGAGGAAGTGGGCACTGCACTTGGACACCTACTTTTTCTCTACTGTTACGACGAAGCCTTCGGCACAACGCGGCTTGAAAAACTCGGCAGTTTGATTTCTGAAACTTTCACGCGTGCACTGTGGCTTTTCGAGGCTCTGGGGCAAACTTCTGCTTCCGATCCTCGGCTCATGTTGGCCATTCAAAATATCGCAGAAACCTACCGGCGAGTGCCAGATGTGTTGGAGGCAGGAGAGGCAGAATACGCGGGGGTCTTGAGCCGTATTCAAGCCGATTCAGGCAAATCGCCGGACGTGCGTGGCGCAGCGGCAGGCATGCTCTGGCTGCTAGGCGGTGCTACATCAGAACAGATTCTCGCGGACATGAAGTACTTTTCATCGCCGGCTCAACTTGGTGATTTCCTGAGCGGATTATTTCGACTGGCCCGTGAAGTCGCACAGCGGCATCCAGATTTGGTGCATTCCATAGATGAATTGCTAACTGGCTTCGATAGCCAAGGGTTTCAAACGGCCTTGCCGGCCCTACGCTTGGCCTTTACCAGCTTTACTCCTCTCGAAAAACATCAACTACTCAGCACACTGTTCGAACTGCTTGGAATCTCCAACGCGGCGATTCCCAAACTCCAAACTGCGAATGCTGAAACAGCCGCCCAGGCACTAGCACTTGAAGAACGGATTCAAGAAATCATCACCAAATACGGACTTGAGGCAATCGATGAGTGGATCTGAACCAACCGACGCGGAACCAGAAGATGTAAAGAGGCGGCAAGCGCGCTGGCGTCTTGTTCTAGGGACGGGCAGCGAGCAACTCTGTGGCGAGCTCTCAGACGCGGACCGGATGCAGGATCAGTGCCTAAGTTTTCTCTACGATCGCGAGTCTCAAGGCCGCAACGTCCGAGGACAAGAGCCAGGCGGCAAATTGGGAGGCGATGCAGATAGCCAACTGACGGTGCCGGACTGGATCAACGAGATTCACGAACTCTTCCCAAAGGCGACCGTCGAACGACTGGAGCGTGACGCACTAGAGCGATATCAGCTGGACGAGATGGTCACCAATCCGGACGTCCTCGCGCGTGCCGAGCCCAACAACACGCTGTTAAAAGCGGTCCTGCGAACTCAACATTTGATGAACAAGGAAGTGCTGGCCGCGGCTCGCCTGCTGGTGCGCCGAACCGTGGAAAAACTAATGGAAGAGCTAGCCACCGAAGTGCAAAGTGCCTTCCAAGGTAGCTTGGATCGACACCATCGTTCCTATTTAAAAATCGCTAAGAACTTTGACTTGCGGACGACCATTCGCAACAACTTGAAAAACTACGACCCAGACAAAAAACGCGTCGTAGTCGAAACGCCCTATTTCTATTCGCGCATTCGCAGACAAGTCGACAAATGGCAAATCATTATTTTGGTCGACGAATCCGGCAGTATGCTCGACAGTGTGATCCACTCTGCCGTTACGGCAGCCGTTTTCTACAGTTTAAAAATGATGAAGATGCACCTGTGCATTTTTGATACCAATGTGGTTGATCTTACAGGCCAGATTACTGATCCCGTTGAAACGCTGATGAAAGTTCAATTGGGCGGCGGTACCGACATTGCAAAGGCGGTCCGCTACGCGGAGGATCTAGTTGAGAATCCGCGCCGGACCATACTTGTTTTGATTACCGATTTCTTCGAAGGTGGATCGGAAGCACAGTTGCTTGAGTCCGGCCGCCGGTTGGTAGAAAGTGGCGTAACGTGCCTGGGTCTAGCCGCGCTAGATCAGAAGGCCGAACCGACTTACGACAAGCATTTGGCTGCCCGACTGGTACGACTTGGATGGAGCGTCGGAGCGATGACGCCCGGTGAGTTGGCGAATTGGGTATCTGAAAAAATTCGAGGTTAGCCGCGATGGCAAGACAAGATCTACTTGCGCTGGCCGATGAGGATTTGGTTTCACTGTCCAATCGCGGAACTTTGAAAAGAGCGCGGCGTGAATTGGAATCAGACGCACTGCAACACGAAATCGTAGAATCAGAAGATCTTGTAATTTCCTGGTCCGATGGAGTCACTTGTACTTTTCCCGCCGGTAAGACGATCCACGACGCCATCTGTTCTAGCGGTGTGGAGGGGATCAGTCGCCATATCATCCGATCTGTTTTGGCTTACCAAAGTTGGGTTGGCCAGCCTGCGGAAGATGACGAAACGCAACGAGGTGAGTCCGAAGCTGGCAGCGCGGAAGACCAAACTCAGGCGGTCTCAGCGACTAACGAACTCCATTCAGCCAAGTCCTGGGATCCTGGCAAACTTAGCGACGAGGACTTAATCGGCCACTACCGTCGCGCCGCAGTTACCCGGGCAAAGAAGCAGTTCCAACAAGGCGTCTTGGTCGAGTTGACGCGTGGCAAGAAACCGACGGCGAGATTCCTGCACCAGCACTGCACAATCCGATTTCCGGTGCCAGGCGATCTTCGATACGTTCGAGGCGATTGCGTCGAATCTGCGCTTCCGACTTGGACCTGTATGGCAGTTTGGGCCTTTCGCGAAATGCCGGACGAACGCAAAGTCGGCTTGCTCAGCCTGGGGCAAGAAGATGCCGATGTGCCACGCACGCAGCTGGACAGCTTGCTACCACTGCTCAATCAATGGAGCAGAGAGGGCTTCGCCAATCTGCCAGAGGCTTGGTGTTCCAGATGGAAACGCGCTGAGAAAGCAGTTCGAAAAGCAGGTTTGGTTTGGCCTGCCGAGCTGATGGATGAAATTGCAGCTCAGTATACGTCCTATTGTGAAGGGGATGCGAGGTTTTCGCCAACCTGGACTTTGCGACTGCTGGGCGAGTTGATCGCGAGAATCAGAGCCATCACCAATCCCAAGCCAAGTTTGCCTCAAACGCTTGTGCGAGGAAATTTGGGCGATGTAGCCACTGAACTACGCCAAGGCCGGTTGGTTGGTTTAGGCCTGGAGATCTTTCCTGGTGAAAGCCAGGATGTTATTGCGGCTTACTTTCAAGATAGCGAGTCGGGGGCTGCTGCGGTTATTCGGCGTACCAATACGCAAAGCAATAAAGATGCTCCACTGCCCTTCGAACGGATTGCTTTGCAGCCTCTCGCGCGCTCCACATCGATCGGTGCGGCATCCATGTCGCAGCTAATGATCGCAAAGGGCAAACGCTCGCCCAATGATGAACTCAGCTTGCCGCGTGGATCCGGCAACCTCTCCATGAATCCGCAATCGTTTCAGTGGGAACATCTTTTGCCGCCGATTCTGATGGATGACTTCGATGCTTGTCGTCAACGGCTCGAAACGCTTCCTCCAGATTTCCTTCGGCCACGACGCTTGACCGAAAACGTCCATGTCTTCCCAATACGCAGACTGGAGAACGTAGCCTTTGACTCTGTCCGACAAGTACTGTGTGCAGAAGTTCGAGACGAGCATGGACAGAAAGGCTACCTGGAAACGCCGTACTACTTTCGGGGATCTGTAACTCTGGCAGACTTCCATGAGGCACTTTCCAATTTTGCTGCTGCAGCTCGCTTTATCAGTGGAAGAGTATCACTAGTTCAAGGCGAAATGGTGATTCAACCGCTGGCTATTGTTTTCGAAAAGAATGAGGAGCGTTTCGCAGCCTGCCCGCATTTGCTCACCCGGGAATTGGATCCGCAAGAGAATCCATCGGAGGAAATTGTGCACTCGACAGAAACAGATCCCATCCGAGTTTTTCTCGCCGAGCTGCAAACGGGATTGTCCGAAGTCCTGCTGACCGGACTTGCTGAAACCAACGAAGCCTTACTTCACGAACTGGGACGCAATGCAAACAACTTGGGCTTTACGCGGATTGGCGAATTGCTCGAACAAACATGCTCGGATCTCCAGCGGCGATTGCTGGATCGAAATTGGACTCCAAAGTCCTCGCAACAGACACTTCGAGAGCTTGTACTATTGTGTCGAATTGCAGATTCGTAGCTACAAAGTAGTCTGAGGTAGCAAGTGTGGTTCAGGACTACGGGCCACTTTCTCTCAAAAAGCCTCCAGGCGGCTGCTGGCCTACGGGGACGAGGCAGACTTCTCGCAGGTCAAGTAGTACGCCATGGATTTCGCCCAGGGATTGAATGAGCAAATATTGCTTTCCAGCCTTCAACTTGAGCCTACCGACCTCCGTTTGCCGATACTCGTCCCAACTGCCTGTCGAGCTTACTTCATGGGAAAGGCTAGAGGAACCGGATTGCATTTTCAACGCGCTGCGCCCAGGTTGTTCAGCCAAGGCCCAATCGATAAAGACCTGATATTCTTGCGCCTCAGGCGAATCTATGAGCCACTGTGCGCGATCTTTCGAATTCGACCAATACCCAAGATTTCGATACATTTGCTCGAAGACAATAGACGGGCCGTAGACTTCAGCTCGTGAGGCATGCAATCTGATAACGCCCGATCCTTCGTTTGGCTTTATGAGAGCTGGCTTGTTGCCATCGAACTGCTTTGGCGGAGCCTGATTGCCTAGAACAAAAGCAACCACGTCGGCCAAGGCTTGAGGATTCAAACTGGATTCGATTCCTTCTGGCATCATAGATTTACTGCTCTGCCGAAAACCATTTTCCTCAATGTCGCTACGCAGTACCGTATGGCTTTCGCCGTTCTGACCAAGGAGAGTGATGGCATTCGAAGTTTCACGTTGCAAAATTCCATTGATCAAACGACCGTCCAAGGTCAATATTCGGTAGCTTTTATATTTGTCCTCCAAAGCACGCCCAGGATCCAGGATGTGTGTGGTAAGCGAAAGCGGTGACTTGTCTGTCAGACTCTGAATATCGGGTCCGACGACGTGGCCAATTCCCTTGACTTGATGACATTGAGCACACGTGCGCCGAAAATACTGCTCACCACTGGCCGCGTTCCCTCCAGCTTCCACTGTGGGCAAGTAGCGGTCGATAACGGTTTGCCGAGTCGCATCGATTTCTTTGGCAAACAATGCCTTCGCCGAATTTGCCAACTCAGAATTTGGATGTTCCATTAACATCTGTCTGTAGGCGACAGCGATTTCTCGTGGATCAATATTCCCCTTCGCGATTTCGCCAAGTAGCAATTCAGCGGAGACCTCCTTTTGAATGAAGACTGCCGTCAATCGTTCTTGCAGCAAGGGCCCAAACGAATCCCAGTGTTCTAAGACGCTGCGTTGATCACCAGGCTTTAGTACAGATATCGCCGACAAAGCCGCTCGCTGCAACTCGGTAGAACTCTGAGTGCTCATGAAAGCCAAAACGGAGGGCAAGTCCTGCGAGCCGAAGTCCGGGGCGCTCGCAAGTAATTTCATTGCTGCGATGCGTGTCGACTCGGAGGGCTGTCGTTCCCCCGAAGCTCCCTTGGCCGAAAGCGTCTGCCGGGCGGCGCTCCATAGCCCCAAAGCTGCTTGAGGATCGCTGGAAAACACTTGCGAGAGCTCGAGGTTCTGCTTGCGAAGACGACCTACGATTTGCGACAGGACCTGAAGCTGCCATTCTTCCAGCTCTTGATCCGCCCTCGGAACAAGGGAAGCCACGATCTTGGTAATCGCTTCCGAATTACCAAGCGCAATGGCAGTGCTGAGGGTCCCTTCCATCCACGATGCGTTATGCGCTCCCGAGGACAAAAACTCCTGCATTGCACCTTCGGCAACATCTCCGAGACGCAGGACAATACCACTGATGGCTGCCGCCCGGATGTACTCATTCGCTTGATAGCGAACCATTAACGCTCCCAGGGCTTGGCCCGCTTTCGCTTGGTCGAATTGGCCCAGAGTGTAGGCTAGCTGCAATAGAACTTGAGGCTCCTTTTCCGTCTCACTCAACACAAGCATCGCGTCCAGTACTTTATCCGCGCTCGAATGCCCTACCCAAGTTTCGGCCAACCGCAGAGCATGCCGACGCAGAGCAGGATGCTCATCCTGCAAACCTTGAATGACATGTTCGGGCGTTAAAGCACCAAGTCCTTCCAGAACACACCGCGCGTGCAGACGTTGGTAAACATTACGGCTCGAAAGCGTGTCAATCAGCGACGGAATGGAAGCCTTGTCCTGTTCCCACACCAAGATACGATGTGCCATGTCACGCGAGTAGCCATTGCTGCTGGCCAATTGCTCTACCAGCCGACTAGAACTCATTTGCGAATAGTTCGGAATCGAAGATGCTGACTTCTTCCGGCTGATGACGCGATAGATCCGGCCTTTGTCATGTCCAGCTCGCAGGTCGAGGCGTTTTTCTTCTTCGTCATCGATCCACTCCGGATGCTCGATCACCAAACGATACATATCGGCAAACCAAAGTGCACCGTCAGGCCCGGTGCGAATGGTTGTCGGGCGAAACCAACTATCCTGGCTTCTCAGAAATTCCCGACCAGATTCGTCGGCTGGCTTCTCTGGAATCATGAGCAATCCATCAAATCGAACCGACCGTCGATGAATAAGATTATGAACCGGTTCGCTGATAAAAATGTTGCCCGAGTATTGCTGTCCAAGCGCGTTATCCGAATAAGCGTGCGTGCCACAAGCAGATGTAAACTGACTCGCCTGCCCAGGCGCTGGTGGCTGATAGCCACTCCAGTGACTTAGAATGCGGCTGATCGGATAGAGTCCCCAATCGATACCGCCAGCAATGAATCGTGGATCGGGCGACGCAACATGGATGTTCCTCGCTTGGTATTTGTCCTGCAATAGGTATTGGAAAAACGGACGATTGTTCGTCGCTCCCCACCAATTACCCCAGTCATCGCGGCCTCGTCCATGTTGTGTCTGGCCAGCAATCGCCTCCAAGCCACCTGTTCTTGGTTCAATCCGAAGATCTCTGCCACGAATGTTGATGCGTTTGCCGGTGGCCCGACTTTGGACTTGCCCGCCGCTATCACCATTGGCGACGTAGATCCAATTGTCCAAGCCCCAACGCAAGCCGTTGACTCGGTGCTGTTGATTCCCTTCACCAAATCCTGAGTAGAGTATCTGACGATGTTCGGCCTGCCCGTCGCCATCTTCGTCTTCCATGTACCAGATGTTGGGTGCGGCCGTTACTAGCACGCCATCTTTCCAAGTCATGATGTCGGTTGGAAATGCCAATCCTTCAGCAAACAAGTCCGCGTGATCATAAACTCCATCGCCGTCTTTGTCCGTAAGTCGCTTGATTCGTCCACCCACTTGGCCTCGGTCATCGAGTCCGAGTGGATAGTCGGCCATCTCGACCACCCACAAACAGCCATCCAAGCCCCAATCGAAGGCAACGGGATCTTGCACGAGCGGTTCGCACGCGACGAGCTGTACTTGCAGATCGTTCGACACTTCAATACAACGCAAGGAATCTTCGGGCGACTTTGGCAACTGGGCTTGCTGACCTGTCAGATCCGCGAAAGAACGCCGGTCCACCAAATCCGGTAGTCGCTGCGTGTCTTCGTTCTGAACCCACATGTGATGATTGGAAAACCAAGCGCCATTGTTCGTACCATTTCGAACTATAGGAGGAATATCATTGTCTGCAGGCCTTTCGCCACGTTGCGTTTCGACACTCCAACCGCGTTCGAGATCGGTAAATAGATGGGCCGAGTAGTGTGCCTCATCCGAGAATATCAAGTCGTCTTTGCCGTCCGAATTAAAGTCCACGAAGCGAAGTCCGGCATCACCTCCTGCGGAATCAACAATCGCATTTCCTTCGGGCAGCTGAAACTCAAGTTCATTCCAACGCTTTTCGTCTGGACTCCATTGCAAGATCGCTTGTTCCTGCCCACCCGCAATCAGCTCACAAACGCCGTCTCCGTCAAGATCTCGAAATCGCACTCCTAGATCGCGATTATCTTGACTGGTTGCAATCGGCCTCCCGTCAATCTCTAAACCTTCCAGCATGGCATCATCGCGTTGCCACGAGTCATCCCGAAAGTGCCAGACGCCTCGTTCCAGCTCGTTCGCGAGATAGAAACTGGCATGACCAGAAGCAGCACTCACGAAGAACTGGACACCGGCCCCGTGATGATTCCCTTCTTCATCGGCGTGAACTATGGCGACTGGAAAACTCGTGTCTTGCCAACGATTTTGGGTGGGGGACCACAACCTTGTTATCTTGACTCGTTCATTGCCGATCACGACATCCAGGAAACCATCGTTGTTGAGATCTAGCAAACGCACACCGTTGTCTTGACCATTCTGTGCCCGCAGCGCTTCGCCTGCCAGCAAGTTTTCATTGAATCGCTCCAGGCAATCACGAAAGCTCAAGAATTTGAGTTTGTCGCCATGCTTCTCGCGGCTATGGTCGATGAACTCTACGATTTGTTCGGACCGAATCCAACCGTGTGGATGAAACACGAGCGATGTTGATCCTTGTTTGACCACAGTGGCATCCAAAGCCCTTTTCATATCATCGACGGTTTCTGGATTGTTGGGACGCTGCACGTGCTGCCCTTCCCAGTCACTTGGGACTAAGCAAGGAATTTCCCAGCAGAGATCGGCAATAGGATAGGGGTAGGGATAATCTTCGATCGTATTGACGAAGGAAGAGAAGGGCAGGTAGTACCTGAATCGTGGATTTCCATCGTCACGAACAACCAAGTCTCGTGGCAAAGTGTCATCGTTGGGCGAGAACGCATGGAATACCGACGAGTCGATTTGTAGGAAGTTGCCTTCGGCGCTCGTTTTGTTGAATATCTCGGCCCAGAAACGTGGACTGGTCGAATTGATGGAATCGCAGCATGGCATCCGATAGGCGACCGGAGCATTTTCCGGAATGGACGACATCAAGTCGACGCAGCGTTCGTAGGTACTGCGAGCCGCTGCAAAGTCGCCGCCACCCAAGCAGGGACAAGGATGATCCATAGTATGCACCTCAAGGCTCAATCCTTCCTTGAGCCAACTCTGCAACTGCTTGTCCTTTGGGTCCACCGAATTGGTCAGAATGCTGAGCGGGGCGCGCCCGTCGATTTCGTGGAGTCGGTTAAGGATGGGTCGCAAAAACTGTTCGTAGCGCGCGGGATCACGCATATCGTCGATAGATAGTACGACAACGGCTTCTACACCGTCTTCTCCAATCCACTGTGGCGTAACCAACTTCGGAAAGGAACGATGCACATAGAATGGATCACAAGGAGCATCCAAATAGACGAGACGATTTCCGTCGGCGACATTTTCACCTGCAGGCAGGCTACTTGTAGATAGCGAGACTAGTAGCACAACGTAACAGAGAGTGTGTTTGCTGAATGCGTGCATAGAATTCACCACTTGCCAGCCTTCAAAATGGCCCGTTCTTTCCTAAGCCGCTTCCGGTAGAAGCACGACAAGAATAGAGTATATCCTGCCACGATTGTTGCGGCGTTATGTCGGCCAGCACTAACCCGCCGCGTCAGCTAGGCTCCCAGCCACCCTCTGCTTGCGGAGGGGCAGGCGACAGCCCGGGGAGGTTTCTCCTGTTCCACCGAACCATTGCTTACCCTGCCAAGCAGCCGTTTCCTGAATCGCCGAAAGTCTTGACGACTTCCGCTGCGATTTTCTTGAGACGGCAACTTTCGCTGGAGCGAAAGGCGACCATTTCTGAAAGCCCCTGATGAGATCTGGAATCATTTTGACTTGCGTTGGACTGCTGCTGATCGGCGGCGTCTGTCTCCTGGGCGTGATCTTTGACAACAGCGACTGGCCAACCACGTCTGGCGTGATCGAATCGATGGAAGTCGTCGAGAAAAAGCAAAATCGAAAAACCGTCTACAGTCCAGAAGTGCGATACAGCTTTGAGGTCGAGGGCAAACAATACTTCAGCGAGAAAATTTCTTGGATGGAACCCGTCTATGACTCGCAATCCCAAGCCCGAAGATCCGCACCCTACAGTGTTGGCCGGCGTGTGACTGTCTACTTCAATGCATCAAATCCGAGCCAAAGTCTCCTCAAGCCGCGAATCAATCTTGGAATGCATCTATTTTTTCTGCCAATCATTTTGACTGTGGCGGGCATCATTTTTACGATCAAAGGCTTCTTGTTTCCCGCCAAACGCAGAATCACTCGGCCAGGGCAAAACTACTGAGATCGTGTTCCAGGATAACTTCCGAATTCTGGGAAATAGCGCGAAATATTGCCGCAGCAAAAGTCCTCTAGTATCTTAAGCGCGCAGATCTGCTGAGAATCGCGTATCACTTCCAAGTCTTGATCACTCGGCCATTCTGCGTCATGCTGCATTTTCGCCGAGCCCACTGAAAATCCCCGCGTCATGCTTTTCTCAAAACCACGCACGAAGTTCTATGGCTGCGGCAGAGTCTATCGGCAGATCATCCAAGACCTGTTGACCTTTCGAGTCCACCGCGGCTCCGCAATTGCAGATTTTGAATCCCAAGCTGCCAAGCACTTCGGCATGCGTCACGCCATCGCTACTCCGCTGGCGCGAGTCGGAATCTATCTGTGCCTCAAATATTTCATCAAACCCGAGCAATACGTTCTGCAGTCACCTTACACCTTGGCAGAAGTCATCAACATGACGACTTCCACGGGCGGCATTCCACTGTTCTCAGACGTCGAGCCTAACAACGCTCACTTGGATCCCGACAAGCTCCGTTTCCAAGAAAACACCGGCTGCATGATCGTAACGCATTTGCACGGCATACCAGCGGAGATGGACCGAATCGTAGACTTCGCTCAGAGCAACAATATTCCTCTCATTGAAGATGCCGCGCAGTCGGCCGGAACGAAATACCAAGATCGATTCGTGGGCACGATCGGCAACGCAGGAGTGATCAGCTTTGGCATCTTGAAGCAACTCAATTCCATCTACGGGGGAATGGTACTAACCAATGACGCAACTCTGGCAGAATTCATTCGTGACGAACTACAGCAATTTCGAAAAGTGCCATTACAAACCTTGCTCGACAAGCTCTTGTACTTGACGCGTCTAAATGTCATGGCCGCCAACCCTATATTCTCGTGGTTGGTATTCCCACTACTACGCTATGGCATGCTAAATGATGTGGATTGGATCAATAGCATCGTGAAGGTACAAAGCAATATTCACCTCAAACATCAAATCGACGGCTGGTATCAGCACCGCATGTCGCCTTGCCAGGCAAGGATGCTTGGCGGCCAGTTGGAAAACTTGGAGCAAGCGGATCAAGAACGGATTCAAAATGCCCAGCGCTACTTGGCGGGGCTCGCGGGCATCCCTGGGCTTTTGCTTCCCAAGATTACATCCGTCATGCGGCCTACGTATGCGCATTTCCCGATACAAGTCGACGATCCGGCTAACTTGTTGCGTTGGTTCAATTATTACGGCCAAGACGTCGTCGCCCAGCACTTTGACAACTGTGCAGAACTAGAGTGCTTTTCGCCATTTCGAACGGACTGCCCGGAGGCTTCGCGTGTAGCCAAGTCCCTGGTGCTCATGCCCACATATCCAGGTTTTGGACGAGCGAACATCGACCGTAACATTGGCATCGTCAAACGCTATTTTGAGTTGGGGCAACCTGCTTTTGATCGCAGAGACCTACTCGACTTGAAGGCTTTGGCAAGTCTAAGCACCTGATTGGATACGATTGCCTACCGCTATCAAAATCATTTTCGCTATCGTGATTCGACTTCTCTATGAGTACAGCAGCCCATGCGATTCGATTCTAGTTGGCGGTTCACAGCGTTCGGCCAGTTTTCGAATGACTCTTTCAGGGACGGGTTCTCCACGATCCTTGTTTTGCTTCAGAATCCGCTGAAACTTTGGTTCGAGATAGACAACTTCGATTTTGGCATTGTAGTCCGCGAACAGGTCCAACCACCTTGCTCGCGTAACTCGCATTGTGTTGGTGGCGTTGAATGCAAAGGATGTCCCTGCACGTAGAAGAGTGCGACACTGCTCTCGCGCTGCCTGAGCAACACGTCCTTGATTGTCGGTGGGATCTACGCCCATTGTGTCCCGAACGTCATCCAACGACACGACCGGCATGTCTTCTCGATGCTTCGCGAGCCAAGTATCTTTGCCGCTGCCAGGCAAACCTGCTAGAAGTGTCACCGTGCACGAAAAGTTCTCGTGTGGCACATAGTGCAAATTAGGATTTGGCTGCCGGAAGAATGAGAAACGAGCATGATCGGTCGCGAATGGATAGGGTCGATCAAAGCATCCGACTTCTTCAGCAGTCAGCTTCCAAAAGTGCAGATTATCTTCTGGCCGACTTTTCGAATCGGTATCTCGACCTCGACTATCGGCCAAGGCGAACAAATACAAGAGCCGGTTGTTCACCAGCCACGATAGTTTCACAACTTCATACGTCGGATCCTCGCGCTCCATCAGAAAAACGGGGCGTCCGTGGAACCGAACCAGTCGAGCAATTTCTTCTCTAGTTTCCAAATCGCAGCCTAATTCGCGAAGCACTGCTCGCGCCACATGCTCTCCTTTGACGGCATGCTTTGGCGAACGAACGCGGCCTGTTTGCGCGTCGACTTCGCTCGTTTGAGGCTTGGCGACATCGTGGAACAAAGCCGTAAAAATCAATACCGTTTGTTCCTGTGAAGTGAGGTTTGGCCACTCTTCCAAATTCTCCAATTCACTCAGAACCATCTTGGTGTGCATCCAGACGTCCCCCTCCGAATGCCATTCGGCATCTTGCAAGCACTCAGCCATCGCCTGACACCAAGGCTGGGTTTCGGCCCAAGTCAGGACGGTATCGATGTTCGCAGCTTTGAGTTTTTCCCAATTCATGACCAAATATCCACACCATCAGCCAGCTTGTTTGGCACCATCATTTGTTGCTGCCAATGCGTGCTTTGCTTGATTTTCTCCACAAACTCAGGACGCACACATTTCGCACGGCCGGTAACAACTCCATCCGCTTCCGTCCTTAAGTACAGCCCTTCCATCAGGTTGTCCGTTTCGCCACTCAGCGGATTGTCAAAGCTGCTGTCAAACTGCGAGGAGCCTATCAGTCCGTTCAATGCCTTACGCTTGATTGCACCAACATGCACCACCGGGACCGTTTGAATTCCGGAACCCTCAAGGATTTGCAGGCGTGATTCTAGATTCAAGAAGACTTCCCGCTCTTTGTCGTAGATATCAAATTCGAAAAAGTAGTGGGAAAGCTGACGATAGTGAATCGAATGTCGAGCGTAGGCCCACTCGCCGTACATGATCAGTCGGCTTTGTAACCTTTCCTGCAGGACATTGCGTTTGACAGACGCCCATTGCTTGAACAAATCGTACTGCTCGTGCATCCCCTCAGTGATCAAATGCCCACGACATTGCAGCACCATTTCTCCAGCCTCAGAGAAATGAATTCCCACATTCGTTCCGTCTATCTTCTCCTCAACGATCAACGATGGATCGGAAATAAACGAACTCGATTCCGTTTCCCCTAGGCGTTTATCGTCGGCTGTTCCGGTTGAACCGAACAGATGCGGAGTGCGAGGATACTTTGTAAAGTCACCTCGTGAAGATCCCATTTTCTCAACTCCAATCCAATCTGGCGTAATAGTAATCAAAGTGTGACACTGCTGGACGCTGCGAGCTAGTTATTGCCTAACACT
>JBCCEO010000106.1:0-15144 GCA_039030255.1 Planctomycetota bacterium
TCTTGGCGTGAGGAATTGTTGCCTGCTGAGCTTTGACTCAGCAAACGAGTCATTTCCTTTTCGCGTTGCTTGACTCGTTCTTCAAGCAGATTGAGTCTTGCGCGTTGCAGTTCGATTTCTTTTAGCAGGATCGCTTGGCGTTGTCGGAACGCCTCCAGTTGTGCGTTCTGAGACTTCTCAGGAGGATCTCCTTTTCCTGCATTGGAGAGCAGAGCATCCAAGAAGCTCTCTCGCGATTTTTTGCTTTGAATACCAGGCGGAGTCACCGGGCCTTGGTCGAGTTCTTCGAGAATAGTTAGGATTTCCTCGATGGCTGTTTGGTCCGCGCTTCGTAGGAGAATGGAGTTACCGGTCGCAACTGCATAGGTTTTGGTGCCGGTTACTGCCGCTTCTTTGAGCACACTAACTGCTTCCTGCGGATCGATAAACTCCGGGCGATAAATCTGCGTTATCGTCTCGGGCTTCTTAGTTTTACGGGGCGCAAGACGTTCATTTTCTTGTGAAGCATCGAAAACTTGTAGGATTTCAACAACTTTGTTGAGTTCCGAATCGGAACCCTTCAGGTAGAGGGAATTGAGCCGCTCATCTACCGAAACGACTACCTCCGGAATCAGCTCGCGCAGCTTCGCCGCAGCGTCGCTCGCAGGGACGTACTTTAGATAAAAAACTTGGAAGGACGGTTCAACTTTTGCAATTTCTACGTCTTCTGCTACCTGCCCACTGCTAGTGGGCATCATCGCAATGAAGCACAGCAATGCTCCGAAAAAACATAAGAGCGATTTTTTAGTCATTAGGATTCTCCTCGCTATCATCGGATTTAATAGTTCGTTCAAGTTCATCGAGCTTATTCGTGAGTTCTTGCAATTCCTGCCAGTCCCTTTCTTGCTCTTGGAGCATCTGTTTAAGCGTTGGTGCCGGCGTGATGATTGGTTTGGTCTCTTCAGTCGCAAAAGAAGGGTCCCGCGTCTGTTTTTGTTCTGCGCTCGTACCGTCCAGAGTGGTGTCGGCGCCATTATCTGAGAACACGCCCTGCATACTGAGCGCCAGAAAAAGGCAAATTGGGGCTAAGCATATCAGGGCAAGGGAGCTTGCGAGCCATAGTTTGCCAATTCTTGTTGGTTCGGCCTCCGATGTCGTTGCCAGCTCGGTAGGCAGACGATTGACGCTAGGTTGTTCAAGGTGCGCAAGGCATCGGTTGAGTAGTTTCTCTACCTCTTGAGCCGATTGGATTCGCTGTTTGGGATCCTTTTCGTGCAGTAATTCAACGAGGCGGCATAGCCAAGTAGGCATGTTTGGATTGATCTCGCGAATATCGCGCGGTGTTTTATCTGTGATCCTTCGTAGGACACCAAAAGCACTTTCTGCGCGAAATGGCGGACGTCCAGTCGCCATTGTGTAAACAAGACTACCTAGCGAGAAGAGATCGCTTCGGGCATCGATCGTTTCTCCCCGGGCTTGCTCGGGTGACATATATTGAGGAGTTCCAGCGATGATGCCACTACGTGTCATGGTTGCGTCGTCCACAGCACGCGCTAAGCCGAAGTCGGTGATAGCTACTTGTTCAATTCCATCGGCCAGCATCATGTTGGCTGGTTTGATATCGCGATGAACAAGACCCTGAGCGTGAGCCGCGGCCAGTCCCGCTGCGATCTGCGCGGCGACTCGAACAATTTCCACTGTCGCCAAGGGACCTTGTTCATCGATTCGTTTCTGCAGAGATGCTCCACGCAAGTAGGGCATGACTAGATAGGGTAAGGGCCCTTTGTTGTTCACACCATGTATCGCCATTACATTAGGATGCAGTACGGCTGCAGCGGCTCTTGCTTCTCGGGCAAAGCGACTACGCGCGGGACCGCTTGAGGCCAAATGTGGCGCGAGCACCTTGATTGCAACGGTTCGTTCTAAGGAAAGATCGTGGCCTTTCAGGACAATTCCCATTCCGCCTGCGCCGACGACTCCAGATATTTCGTATGGCCCGAGTCGCCCGAGCATTTGTGGGTCATCGGTCGGTCCAAGGATTGTTAGTACATTTTGAATTTCCGCTGCCTGAACCTGCTCGGACTGTCCGTCTGAATCGAGCGCTCGGACGTCGAGCAAGCCACTTAGCTGGACCGGGTCAAAATCCTGATCGACCAAATGAAGACTTGCAGAATCCCATACCTCTCCCGCTGCAGCCGTTGCTTCTAGTTTCTGGCAGCAGACTTGGCACTCATCCAGGTGTTCCATCAGAAGTGTTTCCTGCTCCGAGCTGATTGTCTCCGAAAGATAGTCCTGGATTGCAGCGGGGTTACATGCTTTAGCTCTCATTTGCAGTTCCACCTATGTTATCGACGGTGTCGGATGCAAGTTTTTGGGTTTCATTTCGAAGGCGACGAATGATTCGACTGCGCGCGGCATAGACACTTCCTGTGCTCAAACCAAGTTGATCTGCGGCTTTCTCGATGCTCATTCCATCCACCATTGTTAGTGAGAAGGCGAGCCAAGTTTGCTCATCGGCTCGTGCACGTACGGTCGTGGCAGCTCGACGATAAAGTTGTCGATTGTACTCAAGTGCATATTCTTGCTCCGCCTCGGCTGCTGCCTGACTGTCGATCTCAGCGTCGATCGGCCAAGATCCTTCTTGAGGTTGGTCTTTGGGTTTGCGTGAGAGGAAATTGATCGCAGCGTTCTTTGCCACCCGAGCTAGCCAATGCCGAAAACGAACTCCGGGCTGAGGCTCCCAGTTTTCAATCGCGCGGCTGACTGAGATGAGAACGCGTTGCGTCAAGTCTTGGGCATCCGCATCTTGAAGTCCGCGAATCCGAGCCATTCGATAGATGACCGGCCGGTAGATGCCGGCAAACTGCTCCCAAGCATCGCGATCTGAAGGATCGGCGATTCGGATTATTAAGCTTTCGCGAGTTTCGGGCAGTTCCTTCAAGGGCTCAACTCCGCCGTGGAATGTGCTTCATCTATTGAAACACACCCACTAGAGTGATCTGACACCCTAGATTAAAACTTTCTGCGAAAAGATCGCGGAAAACAGTTGTTGAGCCTAGATAAATGGCTCTTATCATCATTTCTCAAGCCGGATTTTTGGCCAAGATCGTCGATACTAGACCGAATGTTTCACCAAGGCTTGTTGGTCGTTACAGAGACAGCCCTTGTTTGCGAATCTGGTTGGCAACGCTTGATGCCGCCAGATCTCTAGGTCCAGAAACACCGCGACTTGCTCTCCCAAAGATATTAGAACTTCAACGCAGAATATTCGTATGCAACTCGAGATTGAAAACCTCACCAAGACATATCCCAAAGGCGTGAAAGCCCTGGAGGCCGTCAGCCTAACCATTCCGAAAGGAATGTATGGATTGCTTGGTCCTAATGGTGCTGGCAAATCCACTTTGATGAGGACGATTGCGACTTTGCAAGAGCCTGATGATGGAACCATCATGATGGATGGGCTGAACGTGCTGGAGGAAAAAGAGCAGGTTCGGCGAATCTTAGGATACTTGCCTCAGGAGTTTGGTGTGTATCCAAAAACATCTTGCAGGGTGATGTTGGATCACATTGCGGTATTAAAAGGAATTGTGAATCGTAGCGAGCGACGAGACCGCGTGGATGCGATGCTTGCCCGTGTCAATTTGGCTCAACATGCTCGCAAGGCTATTAGCTCTTTTTCTGGTGGGATGAAGCAACGGTTTGGAATTGCTCAGGCCTTATTGGGCGATCCACAATTGTTGATCGTCGATGAGCCTACAGCGGGTTTAGATCCAGGTGAACGAAACCGGTTCTACAATTTGCTTGCAGAAGTAGGCGAGAATGTCATCGTGATTCTGTCGACGCACATTGTCCAAGATGTAAAAGAACTTTGCACTCAGATGGCGATTATCCACGAAGGACGCGTTCGCTTTGCCGGGAAGCCTGAGGATGCTGAGGCGGAACTTGATGGCAAAGTTTGGCAAAAATCAGTCAGTAAGGAAGAGTTGGAAGTCTTAAAGTCGAAGAGCCAAGTCATCTCGTCCAAGCTGGTCGCTGGCCGACCATTGGTCCACATTTTCAGCGATTATGATCCTGGCGACGGTTTTGAAGATGTTGCACCGGACTTAGAAGATGTTTTTTTTACGCAGATTCATGCCCCAGAAGTAGTTGGCTAGTGCTACGGCAACTTCACTGTAAGTCGACATGATGTCCGGCTGATCTACTCTTGGGTCCACAAAACTGTCTATTTTCTTGGCTTCCTAATGTTCTTTCATTTTTTTCGCTTCGAAATGCGGTACTGGCTACGGTCGATGATGGTCTATGTCTTTTTAGATATCATCATGCTGCTCGTTTTTGCCGCTACGGCGAGCGACAACGTACAAATTGGCGGGGCACTCGGGAACGCAAACCGAAACTCTCCATTCACGATTCAGATGATGTACTCGGCGATGTCAACGATCGCGATCATCATGACTGCCGCGTTTGTCAACGGCGCCGCTTCGCGTGACTTCCAATACAACACGCACCAGCTGATATTTACCAAACCCATCGGCAAGTTGTCGTATGTGATGGGACGGTTTTGCGGTTCGGTGCTAGTCGCCATTTTACCCATGCTTGGGGTCTCTTTGGGGATTCTGTTGGCGTCGGGAATGCCTTGGAATGAACCTGAGAATTGGGGGCCCATCTATTGGTCCGCGCACTTTTGGGGCCTGTTGGCACTAGCAATTCCGAATACGTTAATCGTCGGAGCCCTCTTATTTGCAGTGGCTGTTTACACTCGCAGTACGATGGCTGCGTTCATCTCAGCAATTGTGCTTCTCGTAGGCTCCTCGATTGCCGGCAGCCTGGTCTCTGACATCGACAATCGTTATCTCGCCGCGCTAATCGATCCTTTTGGTTCGACCGCGCTTGAGGGGATAACTCGTTATTGGACTGTGGCAGATCGTAATACTCAGGTCGTTGCGCTCTCCGGGACGCTCTTAGTGAACCGCATATTCTGGTTGACGATTGGGGCGGGCGCGATTGCGATTTCCTGCTGGCGGTTCTCGTTTACGGAGCGACATCGTGGCTCAAAGCAGTCGGAAGAGCCGACTGACGTTCAAGCGGATTTGGCGTTACCGCCCGTGTCAATCGCCGACGGTTTGGGTGCACGATTGGTCCAGCTTCGTAGCCAAGTAAAGCTGGATTTCTTCGAGACAATTAAGAGTAACGTCTTCGTCGTCCTAAGTCTGGTAACACTCATCAATATGTTTCTGATTGTGTTCTTCAATGCGACAGAGGGATTCGGAATTAAGTCGCTGCCAGTGACCTACAGGGTAATCGACTTGATTCGAGACTCGATGTACGCGCCTCTGTTAGGAATCATTGCCTTTTACACGGGCGTTATGGTGTGGAAGGAACGCGACGCAAAATTAGATGAAATCTATGATGCATTGCCACAGTCGACTTGGACGATTTTCCTCGGCAAGTTGATTGCCATCATGCTAATTATTTTCGTCATGCAAAGTCTGGGCATTATCACTGCCATCTGCGTACAGCTTGCGCACGGCTATACGCGTTTCCAGTTTGAGTTGTACATATCCGAAGTTTACGGCTTAGACTTGCTGCAGATGTTTTTCATTGTTCTTCTTTCGATGGTTGCCCATGTAATCTCGCCTAACAAGTACATTGGCTACTTTGCTTTCATCCTATTGGTCGTTGCTAACTCCTTCGGCTGGCAGCTGCTGGAAGTATCGAACAACATGCTGGTTTACGGAGGCATTCCACAATACGTTTACTCGGACATGTTCGGCTACGCTCCGTTTTTAGGCAGTCTTAGCGCATTTGCGCTGTATTGGGGAGTGTTCTCGATCCTAGTGATCGTTGGTTGCGTTCTGTATTGGCAACGCGGTAAGGAACGCTCTGTGTCGCGGCGAATGACTGCTGCTGCACGCAACTTCCGAGGTGCTACATCTGTCTGTTTTGGTGCCGCTCTGGGTGTCTTCTTGGTGACGGCTGCATGGGTCTACTTGAATACCTCGGTTCGAAACGAAGTTCCTGACCCTAGCACGCAGCGTTTGGCTCAGGCCAGCTATGAAAAGGAATTCAAGGAAAAGCATTCTGGTTTGGAGCAGCCGCATATCATTGATGTCAAATATGCGATCGATGTGTTTCCCGAACGTCGCGCGATCATGTTGAAAGGAGAGCAGAAGCTGGTCAATCGCAGTGAAGAACCCATCAAGCAACTGTTCCTGAATTTTGCAGATGGCTTTGAAACCGAAGTAAACGTGGCCAATACCGTGCTAGAGGAAAGCTATGACGACCAGAATTACTACATCTATCGGTTTGATCCGGCCATGGAGCCGGGGCAGGAATTGGATATGAGTTTTTCTGTTTCCTATGAAAACGTAGGATTCGAGAACTCAGTGTCGCACCAGGAGATTGTTCAGAACGGAACGTTTTTCAACAATCAGATTGCGCCTATTATCGGTTATCAGTCGAGCTACGAACTTTCTGATAAACAGCAACGCGAAGAGCAAGGTCTTGAGCCCAATCCGGATTTGATGCCGCCCTTGAACGAATACGACCAGTGGAATCGTGCTCATACGTATTTGCCAGGCGCGACCGAATGGATTGATGTGGAGACAGTTATCAGTACGACGAACGACTATGCCGTTGCGCCTGGCTCGCTAGTAAAGCGTTGGGAGGAAAATGGACGAAATTACTTCCAATACAAACTGGATCATCCTTCGCTGAACTTTTACTCCTTCATTTCAGCGGACTACAAGGTTGCGATCAATCGATGGAAAGATGTCGATATAGAAGTTTACTATCACCCCGAACATGAGTGGAATGTGGAGAACATGCTGCGTTCCATTAGAGACTCTCTCGAGTACTACTCGGAGAACTTCGGGCCCTACAAACATAAGCAAGCTCGTATTATCGAGTTTCCAAGAATTGCGGGTTTCGCGCAGGCCTTTCCTGGAACAATGCCTTACTCCGAAGGAATTGGCTTCATCGCAGACATCAGTGGGAAAGATGATATCGACATGGTTTACTATGTCGTCGCGCATGAGATGGCTCACCAGTGGTGGGCTCATCAAGTTGTGGGGGCCAACATGCAAGGAGCAACGCTGCTGTCAGAAACTCTTGCTCAGTATTCCGCGCTCATGGTGATGGAAAAGCAGTTTGGCCGCGACACCATGCGAAAGTTCCTGCAGTATGAAATGGATGGTTATTTGCGGCAGCGCGGTCAGGAGAGTTTGAAAGAGCGGCCACTGATCAAAGTCGAATCTTCGCAAGGCTACATCCATTACCAGAAAGGTAGTTGTGCGATGTACTACTTGAAGGAAATGATCGGTGAGGGAACGATCAACAAAGTTCTGAAGAGTTTGGTTGACGATTTTGGTTACCAAAAGGCGCCTTATCCAACGGCCCTAGACTTAGTCGAACGCCTGCGTGAGGCGACTCCGCTCGACCTCCAGTATTTAGTGATTGACCTTTTCGAAGAGATCACATTGTTTGCAAACCGAACCGAATCAGCTACATACAAAGAGTTGCCAGATGGCAAGTATCAGATAACGCTGAACATCGAATGTCAGAAGTTTCGAGCCAACGAAAAAGGCGAGGAAACCGAAGTTCCGATTGATGACTGGATTGAAATTGGAGCGTTTGCTGAACCGCCAGTGGGCCAACGCTATGGAGCGACGCTCTACCGAAAGCGGCAAAAAATTCGCGACAAAGAGTCGACCTTTGAGTTCATCGTGGAGGAATTACCGGATAAGGTCGGGGTGGATCCGTTTGCACTTTTGATTGACCGTGTTCCTGCGGACAACCTAAAGTCTCCAAAACCTGAGTAATCTAGTGTAGATGTGATGCTTCTTCCCTGAAGAGAAGAACTAATTCGATTGACGAACGTACAGACCGGAGTAGATTAAAACCTTTAGGGAAGTTAGATTTCCTTAGCGTTTGCAACATATTTTTTTGCTTCTGTTTGGCGATTCGATGTTCGTTTCTAGGTCTGTGCAAGTTTGCATGCTGGTCATCGCCAGCTTGGGAGCGGCACCGTCGTGGATTCATCATGCCTTTCATCACGATTGTTGCTCGATAAACTTCCAGAGCACGGCAGATCAGCCGAACGAAGTAGTTTGCTCCTGCCAAGCTCACGCATCGGACGCAAAAACGAAGCCTGAGCAGGTTGTCATCACGGCCTCGCACGAACACGATTGCTTTGTTTGCTTTACGCTAAGTCAGTCTTCTCAACACGCTGTCGCAATACACAACCCAATCGTTGGTTTCATTGTCGAAGATTCGGTAGTCTGCACTTGCAGCTTGCTGACACAGTTCTGTTCGCGAATTTCTGCACGCGGCCCTCCCGGCGTTCTGCCATCTCAGACTAGCTAATCGGCAGGTGCGATTTCGTCAGTTTCTATTCGTATTGATGATACTGCGAGCGTGCTTTGGCAAGATTGGCGGTACCGAGTCTGAGCCGAGTTGTTGTGTTTGCTTTTTTCTGAAGCAGGTACGGTCGTTATACACGCAACATGCGCTGATGCGCGCCCTACAGAATCCACGCTGATGAACAAACTACAACGTGTTGGATCGATTGCAGCCCATCTGTTGAATACAGATTTTTGCCCCCAATTCAACATTTATGTCTACTGGCTCAAGCAACCTGTTGGGTGGTTCATCGTTGCAACTGCTGCCTGCATGTTGGTGGGCGCGTTTGTGAATCCGATCGGATGGACCGTTGCGATTGGCCTCGTCTTACTGATTGGATTAGGGCTCGTCTTTCCCTGGATTGCGCTTCGGTCGGCGAATGTCGAAATGCACCCGATCGTCACCGAGGTGCATGAGCAGGAACAAGTGGATATGGAGATTCGCGTTACCAATAGGCTTCCGATTCCGCTGATCGGCCTGACGGTCAGTGGTTATTTGTCGGATACGGAGTTGGAAGATGACGAGCAGACACCCGATTTGGGACTGTCTCAAATTCCGGCGCTTGGGACTGCCAAGTTTCGATTGCGCGTTCGTCCTGAGTATCGAGGTTCTTACCCAGCGAATCGGCCGGTTAGTTCGTGTGGATTTCCGTTTGGTATTTGGAATGCCAAAAAGGAGTTAACACGATTTACGCCGATGCTGGTGCGTCCTTTGCTCGTGCCATGCACGGGGCAAATGGATTTGTTGGGCAACAAAATTGCGGATGTTGGGCAGGGCAATCGTCCAAGTACGGTTGGTGATTTTCTGGGCGTCCGCGGCTTTCGCGCGGGAGATTCACTCAAAAGCATTCACTGGGCGCAGACGGCCAAGCTTGATGATTTCGTGGTTTGCGAACGTGGTGGCCCCCAGCATCAGCATGTGCTAGTTGCAGTCGAAACAATGCCTTGCGACGGATCGTTGTCAGATCAGCGTGAAAACCTTGCTTGGCGTGTACGGGTGGCGGCGAGCATTGTTGCACTGCTTGGTGCCCAGCACATTCCGTTTCGCTTGAGGATTGACGATCGATTGATTTCCGTGCCCGAAGGGGCGGAGGGCAGTCGAGCTGCATTAGATCACTTGGCTGAAATACCGCTGGCTGGATCTCCAGATGCTCAACCGAACACGGCAAACGAAGGAAGGAGCATTCGCATCACAACTCGACTCGATTCTGGCGTAGCCGACCCTGGTTGGTTGGCGATAGTGGCGAGTTGTCCGAGTACTAGCCTCCGGAATCAGGATACAAGTGTATGCAAAATGGTTAACCTTGATGAGGACATTGCATTTCAACTGAATCAGTTTATTGCGGAGATGGGTAATGCCAAGCTCGTCGCCTGAGGCTGAATTGCGAGTCGCTGAAGAGCAGCAGAGTCGTGAAGCCGGCTCCGTTTTTCGCAGGAAAACTGCGGAAAAATCGGCGGCGAATTTGATCTCTGCGCGCCGCCGTAGTGGTGTAATCTGGATGGCTCTGATCTCCATCGTCGCGCTGTTGATTCTGAGGACCAACAACGACCCTTGGGAAATAATTCTGGTTGAATTCGGCACAATCGGAAGCCTAGTTGCATTCGGGGCATGCTTCTTACAGAAGCTGGATCGCACCCTCAAGGGAGCGATTGTTGGATTGCTAAGTTGCTTGATTCCTTGGGCGTTGGATCCATTCTGGCGTAGCTTCAATTATGGCAATGGAACAGAGATTCTGGCATTATGCAGCCTTGCCTGGGCTGGCGTGGCGCTATCTATTTTTGCGAATCGGCCTCGTGTGCTTGGCCTATCGGTTGTTGCAAGCGGTTTTCTTACTCTATTCACGACGTTCATTTCCGACCAGCAGTATGCCGCCTCCATTTCCTATCTGTGGGGCATCTTGTGTCTCTGGTGGTTAGTTGCCAATCAATGGGAATTGGTTGAGTCGTGTCAAGCCAGTCACATTTCGAGGACTCCGCTGCGTTGGTATGGAGTTGTGGTTGGCGTCGCCGTGTTCACCCTCGCGGTAGTCATAAGTTACAACCGCATTCCAATCTTGAAAAAGCTTGAGGCTGGCTTCATGCCAAGCAGCGGAGGGTCGAAGTGGACAGATGTTGCAGCGAGGAGTGGCGTTGGCAGCGGCGATGTCTTGGTGGCCGCCAAGAATCATGCGATGACATTTGGGGCCGTGGACACGGACTTCTTTTTGGATTCGCCAAAGCAAAGTCTCTTTGATGTATTCACGGAGGAGTTTGGCGAGCCTTCTGCAAAGAAAGAAATTGGTATGGCCCAAGCTCTTTCTTCAGATGATGTGCGTACCGAAGATGGTAAGTTTGCCGAGGCCAATCGATCCAGCGGCAGCGAGTTTAGCACGCAGAGAGACTCGCCAAGGTTGAAGTCGAAGCCGAGCGATCTATACTCCGATGCATTGATGTTCTGGAAGGGCGCGCCAGGCATTCGGCTAGCCGTTGATCGTTACCATGATTTTGATGGTGTTACGTGGAAGAAGAACGAAAGTCAGCTGGATTCGAAACCGTCCAAGGCCGTACAAGTCGAAGATGTAACTTGGTTCAAGGAAGATAAGAGGGTTGTGCGAAGCTCCGTCGGCCCCTTTGTTGGTACCGCTTCAGAAGCTCTCAAGTTCACCCGCTATCGCTCCACTTTTGTACCGACACGACTTGGGCTGCAGCTGTGGTCGATCGATATGCTCGACCGCGCGGACTTCTTTGAGATCACCAAGGATGACAGTATGCTGATGCCGCGACGCTCGCACGTGCCTGATTACACAGTAATCAGGTTTATTAACAGCCAGACGGATTTGCAAAGACTCGAAAAACTTGTCGCCAATTGCGCGCCAGGAAAACCGCATTTGCAAACGAGCGATTCTTGCAAGGATCTCATTGCGGAGATGGCACATGAATTTGCTGGGAACCATGAGAGAAGCTGGACGCAGGTCAGCCGAATGATGGCTAAGCTTCGTGAGAAGTATCAGTTGGACAATTCAATCGCTATCGACGAAGACGACCCTGTTGCGGAGTTTTTGCAAACTGGCAAGGGCCCGTCATATATGTTCGCGACTGTTGGCGCGTTGATGCTGGAGCATATGGGGTACAAAACGCGGTTGGCACGTGGGTTCTACGTCAGTTCTAGAAACTACGTCGAAGGTGAGTACGCGATTCTCAATAACAATGCTCATTTCTGGATTGAATTGAATGTCGGCCACGATTATTGGGTGCCACTGGAGCCTTCGCCCGGCTATCAGCAGCCTAGATACCACGCAACGCTTGCTTACCGCATGTACCAGGCAAGGTTCACTATATTGTTCTTTTTGATCGGGCTGGTCGTGACCGGTGCATTCGCGTTTCGTTTTCGCTTCTTTTTGTTTGAAGGAGTCTGCCGCCTGGGCTGGTTGGTGGCCTCTATGCTCAGTGATCGCAAGCGTCTTCGTTGGTTGGTCGCGGTCTTAGACATGCGATTTTCGTTTGCGGGGCAAAAGCGACCAGTAGGATTACTGTTGAGAAAGCAGATTGGCTCGCTTGGGCTGGACGCTTCAAAAATTGGGAGCGATGCAAAACTGCTTTTGAATGAGGCCGATAAGCTCTGGTATGGAGGTGCGAAACAACTTTCGCCCGAGGGCCGCCAAGCCTTGAAGCATCTTTGGTTGAGTCTCAGTGTTTTTGAGATTCGAAGCAATACTCTTGAAAAGGCTGAACTGCCCACCGCCGTTTAGAATATAGTACCGAACGAATATGATCCAGACTCAAGCAACAAATGAAACCGCTGAGGCCATCGGCCACCTGCGGACACGCCTGAATCGTGTCCTGCTTGGTAAGGAAGATCGCATCGAATTTGTGATTGCCTGCTTGCTTTCCGGAGGCCACCTATTGTTGGATGATCTTCCAGGCCTTGGCAAGACAACTTTGGCAAAGGCGATTGCAGAATGCTTTGGGGCAAAATTTGCCCGCATTCAGTGCACTCCTGACCTGCTACCGACCGATGTCACTGGTTTTAAACTCTTTAACCAAAAGACCCGCGAATTCGAGTTTCATCCAGGGCCAATCTTTTCTGACATCCTGCTCGGCGATGAACTCAACCGAACGACCCCTCGAACTCAAAGTGCTCTATTCGAGGCGATGGCAGAGCGGCAGGTAACTGTAGATGGAGATACTAAGAAGCTTTCTTCTACCTTTTTTGTCATTGCGACGCAGAACCCGATCGATAATCACGGAGCTTATCCTCTTCCAGAGGCACAACTGGACCGATTCAGTATGAAGCTAGAAATCGGCTATCCTTCGGAGGAAGCACAGTTAGCGATATTATCGAAGAATCATTTGAAGGCTCCTCAAGAGGACGAAAAGCAGCTGTCACTTGCTACACTAGAAGGGCTGCAAGATCGCGTCGAAGAAATACATATCGATGAAAAAGTGCAGCGTTACCTGATTGCCCTTTGTGAAGCAACTCGCTCTCACGAATCGATTGCACTAGGTGTTAGTCCTCGTGGAATGTTGATTTGGCAGCAAGTCGCAAAGGCTTGGGCATTATTGTTGGATCGCGATTTTGTGACTCCAGACGATATTCAGGCGGTCGCCTTGCCTGTTTTGATTGCGCGTCTGGTGACTCGCGTCTCCGATCCTAAGTCAGTCATAGAAACAATCCTCTCCGATGTTGAGGTTCCGACGTACCGATGAAGATCAAACTAAGTTTTGGCGTTCGTGCCGGATTATGTTGTTGCTTGGTTTTGTTTGCCGCTGGCTGCCAAGAAGATCCTGAGGTTAGTAGTGATACCCAACATGACTTGGGGCACCAACACAAGCACATCCACGGCAAAGGGCATGATCACGAGCATGAGCACGATGAGTTCAAGGCCGGGGCCCACGATCACTCTCATTCTCATGGCCATCGTCACGGTGAACCACTCTTTGGTGGCGAGATAGTCGCCATAGGGCATTCGCACCACAAGGACGGCGAGCAACATTTTCACGCGGAGGTATTGCCGGTCGCAGATGGCAAGTTGACGATGCATTTGCTAACCGAAGAGGATGGCGAAGGTAAATCTTATCCTGTCAAAGAAACCGAAATCCTTGCCTACATGGGACTTCCTGAAGATTCGCCTACGATGGCCCAGGAGGTCGCTTTTAAGCCAAGTTCAGAAAGTGAAGAGAGCTCAGAATTTGTGGTGGAAATCCCAGAGTATCTTTTAGGCAAAGCTATTGAAGTCGTGATTCCCAAAATTGTGCTCGGCGGCGAACGTCTTAGCTTCGATTTCAAATTGAAAGGCGACATAGCAACGGGCCAGCCAAGTGAAAATGACGCCGCCAAAGAGGAAGCCTCCACTGAAACGGCGAACACACCAGCAGAAGGATCTGCTTCCGATGAGAGCGAGGAATCGTCTGAGTGAATCGTTGGATTTTACTGGCGGACGGCCCTGGCTTCACAGGACTGCTTACGGACTTTAATACGACGTTCTGGAGCGCCGTTCTACGAATCGTTGAGGCGATGATAGCGGCTGCTCCTTATCTGGTCGCTGGCGTTTTCGTAGCTGGATTTCTGCGGGGGATAGTAGGCAGCGCTAGAATTCGCAGCATCATGGGTATTGGCCACTGGACCGGCCCTCTGCGAGCTTGGGGGCTAGGGATTCTGCTGCCGATTTGTTCGCTGGGAGCGCTTCCTGTTGCGAGAGAACTTCGACGTGCTGGAGTCCCAAGCGGAACCGTCCTGAGTTTTGTTCTGGTGGCACCGGTTCTCAACCCGGTTTCGATCATCTATGGCTTGAGTCATATCGACCCATCGATGTTGATTTACTTTGCCGTTGGTACCTTCGCCGTTTCCGTAGGTATTGGTCTGCTTTGGAATCGCCTCGTGTCGGCGTCAAAAGACGAGGTGCCTGAGAATGTGGAGAAGATTCCAGTAAGTACTACAGTACGGCTGAAAGTTGTGGGCTTTGGAGCGGCCAAGGCCTTGGTAGGTCCTGCAGCGATCGACTACGGCTTGGCCTTGCTTGCAGTCGGAGTGCTTGGAGCCTTTCTTCCGCATGCTGCCTTGCAGACCGGTTTGACGCAGGATAACGCCTTTGCTCCGATCATTATGGGGATCGTGGCCATTCCGGTTTATGTCACTCCCACCGAAGTGATGATGCATTTCGGGCATATTGTGCGTGATGGTTTTTCACTTGGAGCGGCTTTTGCGCTGATCGTGCTTGGGGCGGGAGCAAATGTCGGCGTTGCGAATTGGCTGCGTCGTGATTACGGACTGCGGGCTTTGGCCATGTTTGTCGCATTTTTGATTGGATCGACTCTCGTTATCGGATTTACAGCAGACCGAACGCTTAAGAATGGTAACGCGACCCAAGAAGATCATACTCATGCCTTCGATCCGTTTACGAGGCTCGCCAAAGTTGAAGATTCCCAGGCCAACATAGGATGGGTTGTTCGCACGGTCTGGAATGATTCGAAAAAGAACCCACCAGAAATATATGGGTTCTGCATGCTGATCGCCCTCGCGGTGTTTGGCGGCGTACTTCACCTATTTGGAGAGAAGACTGATGTAGACAGGATATTGGCAAATGCTAAGGCAGCAGACGCCAAGACTCCTGAGAAGAAACCGGGAAGTGCATGGAATCCGGCATTGAGCACCACACAGCTCGTCGCTGCAGGAGTTGTCGGCATCCTATCCTTCAGTGTTTTAGCACTTTACATCTATTATCCGTCCACAGACGTAATTTTGGATGATCTGGTTAATATTCGCTTCGGTTTACGCGAAGCCGTAATGGAA
>JBCCEO010000107.1:0-15112 GCA_039030255.1 Planctomycetota bacterium
ATCGGAGCCAACTTGGCCCCGGATGCTCGCCGTGCGAGCGACAAAGGCTATCTGAATATGAGCCGCGAAGAGTATCTGTGCGTGCTCGATGAGACGGCGCGGCGCGTGGTGAACGGTAAGTCGGGTTCTACCACGAAGGAAAGCCTGAGCCGATTCTTATCTTTGACTGAGCGACAAATTCCGAAGTCGATTGCACTGTCATCATGCAATCTGAGTTTGCATTTGGCTTGCGAAGTGCGTCAAGCGATGTGCTTGACGTCTTGCTTAAACAAACTACCATTTCGGCCGGTTTCACGTTCTACGCCCGACCGACCGGATTTGAGATTATTAGCGAAGAAGAGGTCGAACTACTACGCGAACGCGCAGCGCTATATCAAGCAGTTGCCGACGATCAAAGTGAGTTTCTTGTACGAGCCGCTGAGGGTGGTCGTGTGGTGTTCGCCAACAAACGAGCTCGCGATGTGTTCCGTGTTGTTGAACCTGCGTTGCACGGACTCAACATCTACGATTTCATCCCTGAGCCGGATGACAGAGCCAAACTGCGAGTTGCAGCACTGGGCCTGACCTCTGAATCGCCAGTCACTCAGTACGAAACACGAATGGAGAGCAGGGATGGTTCTCACGTGACAGTCTTGTTAACCATTCGCGGCCTCTTCGACAGCCAGGGGAAGCTCTGTGGATACCAAGCGATTGGTAGAGATACCAGTTTAGAAAAACTTCAAGAAGCGAGGCTACGTGAAGCCCAACGTATGGAAACGCTGGCAATTTTCTCAAGTGGGATTGCCAATGATATGAATAACTTGCTGACCCCGATCCTAGGTTATGCCGATTTGATCAGCAACGGTGACCTGCAGGATGAAGAGATTCTTGAGTTTGCCGAAAGCATTCGAACAGCGGGCCAGCGTGGAGCCGAGCTGGTACGTCAAATCTTGACACTAAGCCGCCCTGATGAAGATGGGCATTCTCACCTCCTGAACGCCGCCGATGTGATTAGGGAGACCGCCAATTTTGTTCGTGCCTCCATTCCAGCCACTATTGATGTAGCGATTTCGATCGACGCCAATTGCGGAGTCATTTGGGCGACAGCATCACAGATGTAACAAATAGTTTCTAACTTGGCGACCAATGCCTACCACGCGATGCCAGTTGGAGAGAAGCTGACAATCTCAGCATGTCAAATCGCATCAGGACAAGGCCGCGAACAAGAGCCAAAGATGCTGCAGCTCTTGGTTAAGGACTCGGGCGCAGGGATGTCGGAGGAGGTGCGAAGGCGTATGTTTGAGCCATTCTACTCAACGAAACCCGCCGACCTTGGAACCGGCCTGGGCATGTCCATAGTTCAAGAAACTGTTGCCGCACTAGGCGGCCAAATCGATGTTCAAAGCCAAGAAGGTCAGGGAACCTCTTTCGTAGTACAACTGCCCTACTCAGAAATTCACGACGAAGCCTCAGAGCAAACACCTTGGCCCGCGCCCAGTGCACACAATAATCATCTACTCGTTGTCGACGACGAAGAGAGCAATTGCGGCTTGTTGAGCGATTCCTTTACGCGTTGGGGGTATCGGGTCACGACGCGAATTTCAGTCAACGCTGCCTTAACACTTTTTCAATCTGAGCCGACAGCATTCGACCTAGCAATTATCGATTATACAATGCCGTACGTGAACGGCGTCGAACTCGCCAGGCAATTAAGAACTAGACGCAGAGATATACCAATCATTTTGCTCAGCGGCTTTACAGAGCTCCTTGAAAAGGAAGCAGACACGCTCACAGTTGTATCTACAGTCGTCCACAAACCATTGCAAATCGCCAAGATAGCGACGACTGTGCGAAAGTTGCTGCGAGACGTTTAGAACGAAAATCTGTCGAACACAGGAATCCACCCTTTAATCAAGGTTTTGCATTGGAAATAGGGCGACAGAAAACTGCAGTTGGTTTAACGGAATTAAACGTATCTTTCATTACCCCTAGAGGCCATGAGCGGGAGCCACAGAGTGATGCTCGTTCCACTGCGTCCGGTCTCGACTTGGATACCACCTCCCACCTCCTCGGCGAATGCGCACACCATGTAGACGCCCAGACCAGTGCCCTGATCTTCAGGCTTGGTCGAGAAAAACGGTTCGGAGATATTTGGCAAAACTTCGGTGGGAATACCCGTCCCGGTGTCATAAACTGTTACACCGACATAGTTGCCTGGTCCAAGTTTTCTGCCATCATGAAGTCGAATCGCTTCATCTCGGTGAGAACACTGCAATGTTACCGACACTCCTCCTCCATCCGGCATCGCATCACGCGAATTAGCAACCAAGTTAAGAAGTGCGGCAACTAAGAGGTCTTGGTCTACACAAACTGACCAGGGACGTTCTGATGACTCAACTTCAAGCCGTACGTTCGATGGCAAGATCGGCATCGCAAGAAGTTTTAGCTTGGCAAGACTCTCGCGAAGATCCACCTGCTCTCGGTTTGACTTTTGATGCTTCGTATAGCTCAGAAGCTGTCGCACTAAAGCCGACGCTTGTAGTGAAGCAGTTTTAGCAGTTTCAATGAAGTCTAAACTTTCCGATGGCGATGCATCAGTAAGTAGTTCGAGGTTCGAATGGATTACTGCCAAGACGTTGTTGAAGTCATGCGCTATTCCTCCGGACATCCGTCCAACCGTCTCCAGGCGTTGCGCATTAAGCATTCTTCGGGCAACCGCTTCTGCGTCCTTCGTACGAGTCCTGTTTGCCCACAGCGTTTGTCCGAAACTCGAGAGCATTACGGTTGCCACGATCGTCGTTCCATATGAAACCATCGTCGAGCCTGCCTGGAGGCAAACATTGATCGTGATATACGCCGTTGATATTCCAACTACGAGAATGATACCGGCAAGTGTCAAAAGATGCGTATCGTTCCGGCGGATTAGGGCTAGAAGTGTTGCAGCGAGCGTGGCAACCGAGCAAATACGGAGCACAGGATCTTCATGCAGACTAGTTACCGTTGGGTAACTTAGGAACCAGCTGCACACCAACAAATAAATAGCTATTCCGACATAAACATCCGCCCTTGAGGGATTGGGTGAGCGGCTCTTGAGAAAGGTAAAATGAACTAGCTGCAAAACAAAATTACCCGCCCCCCATATCGGTACGCTGATCCAGCCCGTGTAGGCGTAAATCATGACTGTTGCAATCAATATCAACAGCAAACGCGCGGGGATCTCTAGAGCAATTCCATACTCTGCGTTGTAAAGCTGGGCGATCTCACGTTTCGGATCCATGTATCTTTCCGACGTTCTGTCAGGGGCAAATTAGGACGTGGGACCGAGAATTCGGCAATTTGTAGACAACGTCCTCTTAATCCGTTTGACCTGCGGACGGCAACTGTGGTTACCCACAACAGCATCGACGAAGATGAGGCGTCGATTCAGGCCACGTAGTATCCTAGCGAGCTTACTAGTCCTTTCGACCAAATGGGCGATCTGAACATCCACCACTCGGCCACGGCGTACTCGCCACCATCGGGAGCACGAACAAGAATCGTCTTCCTATCTACGCGGCTCCCATCATGCAGAACGGTGGAGAAGTACTCTCTGAATTGGACTATTAGTTGCTTAAGGAACGGCCCCCAAGACATGCCAATGGTAAGGCAAATTAGCAGCTCCGTTCCCACAATGCCCGGCATGCTGATGGAATCGTTTCGCGTGCATGCTCCGTCCATTTCGCGCTCACACCGATCTTGGTATCACCAGGCCGATCAGCAGTAACCCGAGCCCAGTGAGTGCCAAACAGACCAAGGAGTATTTCCAAACATAGGACAGAATCCCAAACATTGGGATCGTCTCAGGAACCAGGCGATTGTCTTCGCTCTTCGCACAGACTAGGGCCAGAAGGAGGGTGAAAACTGAGGTGCAAGAAATTCCGAGAAAGCCGAAGCAAAGAAGTGCAAGGAAGAATTCCGGTACGGTTCGCGCGACTGCAACGAGTACCGCAGAAACCGTGGTAGTCCAAAAAAGATCTCTTATTCCGAATCTTTTCATAAGTGAGCAACGGCCGGAAACATCTAAGCGCAATGGTTTTTGTTGATGTGACTAATTTCATGGCGACTCAGGTTCATGACCGGCCGCCGTTATCTTACTTCGATAGTCTAGAGTAATCGCCGTCAAATCAAAAGTGTTGGTCCACGAGACTTTGCACCGCAGTTTGCACTCCGCCCGGAGTTCAGCGTTAATCCGTGTTCAGCATTTTCGCCAACATAGATGCGAAAGCTCGAATTCTGTTTTCGCAACGCAGCCGAGTCTTCTCTCGAACTTCGTCGCTTGGACCAGGGCCACCATAATGAAGTGTCGGGAATCTGTATGATGTCACTAGTACCTCGGAGATCTCGTGCTGGACGCGTTCACGAGCATGTTCAGGAATCGTATCTGCTATTCGCTGGGTGGTGTTTTCGTCGATCTCTAGAAACCTGACGCAGGATCTCAAGAGATTCTCTGCATACTCATCACAATGATCTTTCCTGTTTCGAGAAACCTGCGATACCTTTCGGCGGTTGCTAAGTCAAATGTTGTGCTAGCCGATGCCGCAACAGCGCTGCGCTCGTTGTCGGCCTACTTTTTTGCAACGAGCGGGAAGGGGCTGGTTGCGGGCAAAAGCTAGCAATGTGTTAGGCAAGGTTCTTGACACCATCAGTGCCGTCTTCGTACTCTCCGCAGGATTCATCCTTACAAATCTGCGCCTGCGTTGCGCTTGAACCCAGCTCGGTGCGCGATTAGAGCGACACTTTCGATTACCTTGAATGCACTTCCCTAGATTCCAACTTGAAGGCTTCTCAAAACGGCAGGACAAGTTTGCTCGCTCTCGCGCGCTCTCAATGATCGTGCTGGTGTGCTGGCTGGCGCTGAGTGCTGGATGCGCGCAGTGGTCGAAAGAGAACACGGCGACCGAAGAGTTTTTGCCAAAGCTCAAGAAGCCACCGGATACGGTGGTGGTGGAAACGGTGCTGGTTCGTTACCCCAAGGCGAAGTCGAAGGACTTCGCAAGAGTATGGGATACGGTCGATGAAACTTATTTTGGCATCGAGTCGCGTCAAGCTTTAGATCGCAACGGTGTACGGATGGGCTTACTGATCGGAGAGCTACCTCAGGTCATTCGCGAGCAGATTGCTATTACGAGCCATGATCAGGCAAACGATGTGCTTGAGCATGCGGGGCTAGCGGCGGACGCTGACAACAAAACGCGCAGGCTGCAGTGTCGAGCCGGACGTCGGAAGGAACTTTTTGTGCGTCGCGAGCTCGGCGAGCCTCTAACGGTGCTCACCAATCTCAATGGCGAAGCCCAAGGAGAAGTTTACGAGCGTGCCGTGGTACTTTTTGACTTGCGAGCGTTTCCCAAGGGGAACAAACAAGTTCTGATCAAGCTGACTCCAGAGATACAGCACGGCGAGACGAAGCATTCCTACGTAAGCAGTGATTTTGGAGTGCGGCCGGAGGCAAGGCGTGAACGGAAGACTTGGCCCGAACTGGCGATCGAAACGAATTTGAGCCCTGGGCAAATATTTGTTATGTCTGGAACGACGCCAAGCAAGGCGTTGGGCAAGGCGTTCTTTAGTACTCGGACAGCCGATCAAACGGACGAGAACGTTATCCTCCTGCTACGCGTTTTGGAAACGCAGGTCGACGAACTTTTTGCACCCGAAACGGTCGTGCAAGCACAGGCGGCGGCCGAGAATTAAAAAGCTACAAAGACGGATTCCGGGAAACCGCAGGCTCGCGACAACGTCCAGCTTAGAAGTCTTGGTATGGACAATCCGACTTTCCCTAGCCGATTTCAATGATCATTTCTTTAATGGTAGAGCCCAAGCGTCAGGCAAGGATTCACCAGATAAAGAACCCTCTCCGGCCCGGATAGGCCGACTCTCCCTCGAGAACCTGCTGCGCAGGAGGGAGAGTAAGTAAAATCGCCAATCCTTCAAGCTCCCAAGCTCGGTGCCTCTCTCGCCGAAGGGCGGATAACTCGACCGAAGGGAACGAACTTAAAATTCGCGCCACTAAAGTGCCTTACTCGGGCGTTGCGAATTCTTTGCGCTGAGTACGAGTGAGGAACTGGTTGGCGTATTCGTCGTCGCCAAAGTTCTCATTCACCGGATCCCACTCTAGGTCGCGCCCGGTCATCAACGCAATGTTGCACAAGTGGCAAGAAGTCATCGTGCGATGATGCGACTCCACGTCGGAAACCGGTTGCGTGCGATCTTCCATGCAGTCGAAGAAGTTCTGCATGTGGCCGCGCCGATCTTTACCGCCATAAAGCTCGGCCATGCGATCTTGCAGTTCCTTTTCGTCGGATTCGGTCAGGTCGTCAATTGGCTTTCCTGTCAGTTTGCCGCGATTGACAAAGATACGGCCATCTTCACCTTCGAAGAGAATTCCATTGGGGAACTTGGTCTTTTCGTCACGTTGATAGAAGTGATTGACGTTGATGGTTGAGCCGTTGGCAAAATTCAAATCGATATTGAATTCCATCGCTGTGTTATGCGTGCTCGGCAATTCCGACTTGCCGTTCAAAAATGCATTCCAATCGGTGTCGGGCGGAATCAAGTCTGGGAACTTGCCCTTGGCGGAAACTTTCGCTGGGCCTGTTTCGGAAAGTCCGAGTGCCCACTGCGCGATGTCGATGTGGTGTGCTCCCCAGTCGGTCATCTTGCCACCGCTGTATTCGAAGAACCAGCGGAACATTTTGCGACGTTGAACGGAGTAGTCGGCTTCAGGAGCGGGGCCGACCCACATGTTCCAGTCTAGATCCTCGGGCACAGGTTCTGGCTCGATCAGCTTGTGACCAGGAGCGCCGCCAATTGCTACGTAAGCGCTGACGTTCTTTCCAAGTCGACCACTTTGGACCAGTGCGACCGCCTTAAGAAAGCGAGCATCGTTCTCGCTTCGCTGCTGCGTTCCTACTTGGAATACGCGTCCGGTTTCCTTGACAACTTTGCGAACATGGATGCCCTCTGCAATCGTCAGCGTCAAAGGTTTCTCACAGTAGACATCGGCTCCGGCTCTTAGCGCCGTAATGGCGATTGGGATGTGCCAGTGATCCGGTGTTCCAATGGTGACAACTTCAGGCTTTTCCTTTTCGATCATTTCGCGATAGTCACGATACTTTGGAATGCCTCCGTAAGCTTCGCTGAACTGCTGCGAGTGAATATCGTCCACGTCACATACGGCGATCATTTTCCCAAGTTTACCGGCAGCGCGAGCAATACTTCCGCCTCGACTGTATCGCCCACGGCTACCGCCAACTCCGATGGAGGCGACTGTCTTCTTCTTTGCGTCCTGTGCGTAGCCAGATCGCAGAATCATTGGGGCTAGCGCCGCGCCAGCACCGGCTGTCTTTAGAAAAGTACGCCTTGAATTGCCCTGAGACTTTTTATCCTTGGTCATATCGTATTCCTTGTGCGGAGTATTCTTTTGGCTGGAGGGTTAGAAGAGAATAGACGCAGCGAATCAATCAATTTGGGCACCCCAAGGCTGCGAAATTGCATTTGCTGCGAATTGCAGCATCACAAAGTAAAGCAAACAGGGGCGAAGGTCAATTTTCCAAAGCAGTTGCTACCCTAAAATGGTGGTTCAATCGGACAGAGAATGCTATTTTCAATGTCGATCCTCAAAAATTTGCAAGTTCATTTCCGAAACGAACTCGCCTAAACTTTTCTCTCTGATTGCAAAAACGATGGCTTTTCGTGCTTTTCATTTGATCCCTTTTGTTTCTTGGATGGTACTAACGGCCTGTGAATCTTCGCTTGCTCAGACCTGGGAAAAGCACATCGTTATGCAGGGGCAGCGTTGCACAACTGCAGTGGCTCTGGATGCTAACAGTGACAATGAATTGGATGTTATCGCAAGTTACGCCGGCAAAGTCAGTTTGCATATGGCACCAGATTGGAGCGAAGTCGTCTTGCATCGCTTCCCTCGCAAGAACTCTGCTTGCATCCATAGTGCAGTGCTTGATGTAGACGGCGATGGCGACAAGGACTGGGCCGGCGCAGTGGCCAATCAACATCCATTCTGGCTCGAGAATCCTGGCAGGACGAACAACCAGAATGGGGCCTGGGCCGCTCGTCCGATCGACAATGAAATAACAGGCATTCATTGTTTGCGAGCTGCAGACATTGATAATGATGGTCAAATGGATCTCATTATCAATAACTTCGAACCGGAAAAGGGTCTTAAGGATTCGATGGCTTGGTTTCGAGTGCCCAAGAAACCCTACCTGGCTGAAAGCTGGGAACGTCACATTTTTGCGGCAGGAGACGCGCGCGGTGGCAGCCACTACATGGGTGCTGGTGATATCGACGGCGATGGCTGGAAGGAGATCGCGGTTGGCGCCAAAGGCGGCCCCTTCGCAGATGGAAACTGGTTCGCCTTTTGGCGCCATCCAGGACCTGCAGGATCGGATCAGCCTTGGGAAAAAGTGATGCTCGCCGAAAATCAATTGGCCGCAACGAACATTCTGCCGGCGGATGTCAACGGAGATGGCCGAGTCGACTGGATTGCGACCCGCGGACATAGCGCAGGTGTCCTATGGTTTGAAAATCCGTCGTGGCAACTACATGAGATCGATCCTGAAACCCGGCAACCGCATAGTTTGGCTGTTGCGGATTTTGATGAAGATGGCGACATCGATGCGGCCAGCTGCGGGTACGAAAGCAAACTGCTACGCTGGTATCAGAATGATGGGAAAGGAATTTTTCGGATTCACACCATTGACTCGGATCAGGAAAGCTACCATCTGAGTAGTGTTGATATGGACGGGGATGGCGATCTCGATTTATTGAATGCTGGTCGCAATAGCGCCAATGTTGTGTGGTACGAAAACGGATTGCGCTGATCGCGGCTAGGTCGCGTTGATTCCGCCAATTTTCAATTGGAAGCCACACTCGACTTAGCGTCACCGTACGCCGACTAATCCAAGGTGGGAATGATCTCGGAGCCCCGAGCGGTAATCAAATCGGCGTAGACTTGGTGATCCAAGTTTTCTGAGACGAATTGAACGTGTCCATCGGAAAACACGGTCAAGATCCCGCCTACGTGAAAGCCGAATGCTTCATTGTTGTTGGTGCAATTGAGTGCGCATTTTCCGGGGCAGCGTGTTCCCTGACTGTTGAAGGTATGCAAGGGCAGTGCGTTTTTAGGCGAAGCCCATGCAGCCCCAAGCACAAGTCCATTGCTAACATCGAAGTTTGCGCAACCATTCCTGGAGTTTTTGGGACCTTTGCCAGATTTTATCCAGTGCTGTGGTCTTCCCACGTCCTCGACCAAGAGAAAAGTGTTCGAGGTACCGTCCTTGATATGATTGAACGTGCCACGATGTTTGGAGTTTATGGCACCCGTATTATCACCGCCCCGATAAAACACGCAGCGCTTGCTAACAGCACTGGTTGGCCCGTAATCTGTAATAGAAGCACGCTTGTTGTTGCCCAAATCGTACAAAAAACCGGCGTTTGCCGGCGAAGAAGGACAGTGCAAATACGGGAGGATAGCGGTGATTGCAGGTTGATTCACCGGATTGTCCCAAGGAACATTGAAATCGTAGAGATTGTAGGTGTTGCCCTGTTCCACTTGCGGCAGGAGTAGAGCGGCCCAACTGTGCCGAAGTGCAATTCTCTGTGGAAGCACAACGTTGAAAGCCGCGTGATAATTATGTGTCGCAATCCCCAGCTGATGCAAATTGTTCGAGCATTGGATGCGCCGAGCTGCTTCGCGGGCGCTTTGGACTGCTGGCAAAAGCAAGGCGACTAAGATTCCGATGATGGCAATTACAACGAGAAGCTCGATTAGCGTGAAGCCATGTCGCGCTCGCATGTTATCCTGGTTAGGCAACCGAGCTGCTTGTTGCCAGCAACCGTTTTTGTCACTAACTTGAAATGGAAAGAGGGGATTCCATATCATGATTATTCTCCGGCGAGAGAAGATGGGGACCGGATTGGAAATCGTCTTTATCGGCAACCAAATTGTACAAACATCTTCAGCCAAACGGCCCTTAATGTCAACAAGGATTTTCGATCTGCATCTAATGGGTTAGCCCACCGCAATTCCCGAGTCGCGAATGTGATCATTAATTAGCTTGACCAAAGCCGGTGTACGGAAGGGCTTCGCAATAAAAGACATGGGTTGTCTAAGTTGCTCCTCGATGGACGTAATTTCAATCGAGTACCCGCTCGTCACAATGATCGGGAGAGCGGGCCGATACTCTCGAATCTTATTGCAAAGGTCAATTGTGGACATTCCGGGCATCGAGAAATCGACAATTGCAACAGCAAATCTGTCTGAACTTCGCAGATGGATGAGGGCATCCACGCCACTTGCAACCGAAGTTACGTCGAATCCATTCACCTTGAGCGCGTTCGCGGTAGAGGTTCTGACGAGTTCGTCGTCGTCGGCGATGAGCACATGAGCAAATTTTGAATCCGACTGAACCAGACGACCGATCTTGCTGTCCGCAGGGTTGATGTTTTCTGATGTACGAGGGAGTAATAGTTCGCAACGCGTACCCTGCCCTGGCGTTGAATCCAGGTGGATCACGCCTTCATGCTGTTCGACGATTCCAAGAGACATTGAAAGCCCTAGCCCTGTGCCCTTGCCGAGCTCCTTGGTCGTGAAGAAAGGATCAAATACTTTTTCAAGGATATCTCCCTGAATTCCCGACCCGTTGTCTTGAACGACGATTCTCACGTAATCACATTCGCGGATTACGGGTAGCTCGCCCCGAGCAACAACTTCTCGCAATTCGGCTTTGCCCAGGTTACTTGTGGAAATGCTGATCAAACCTTCGCCATCGCCGCAGGCATCGCGAGCGTTTAAACAGACGTTGAGAAGAACTTGTTCTATGTGCGTATCGTCCATTTTGACGTTCCAAATTTCATCAGCCAAACTGACTTGCACTTGGATTCGCGCGTTAAGAATACGTTCCAGTAAGTTTTGAATCCTTTCGACCACTTCATGGGGATCGCGGACACGCACCTCCAAAATGGACTTACGTGAGAATCCGAGCAAGTGTTTGACGAGTTTTGAAGCGCGGTCGACGGCGTTTTCGGCTGCCTCCAAATAATCCTTGTTGCCACCATCGGATGGTTGCATGCGGGCAAGTTCAAGGTTTGCTGTTATGGCCAAAAGTAGATTGTTAAAGTCATGCGCCACCCCGCCGGCCAAACGGCCGACCGCCTCCATTTTCTGAGACTGGATGAGGTCTGCCTCTAGCTGCTTGCGCTCCGAAATATCATCAAAAGTCCATATCCGGTTCTCGAGCTGTTCCAGGCTAGAAACTCCGCGAACCGTTTGCACCGGAGCTGAAAATACAACCAAGGTGCGGGGCTGCACTTCGGTTGTCGTCAGCTCCAAAGTCAAAGTTATATTGGGTTGTAGTTGTGTTTTTTCCCAAGCGTCAAGGAATGCTTCGCCGTTTTGAAACTGATTTGCAATCTGCTGAGCAAACCAACTCGGCTCGGCTTCAGAAATCGGTCCCATCGATTCGGCGTCCAGCCCCAGCAGCTCTTGGAACTGCGCATTGGTGGTAAGAACACGGCCCCGGTTATCAATGACCAACAAGCCTTCACGCACGGCGTCGTAGGTTGCATTTAGCCGCCCGATCAAACGCGCCATATCTTCCGATTGCTCACCGACCTGCCCACGCAAACGCCAGACAATTCCGAAGCTCACGAGCACCGCTAGGGCCAGTCCAGCGAAGACCCAATAGACGTGGCGTGGGTAGATTTCAAGCTTGCGTTCGATAACCGCGATATCTTTGAGTGAGGCCACATGGAGCTCAAAATCTGCGTCGGAGGTTCCATTTGCAGGCTGTTTGATCAACCCGGTGAAGTTGATCTCCTTCACGCTTCCCAGTTCAAATTCTTTGAAGTCGCTGTTCTTGGCGCGAAAAACGGCATCAAATTTGTAGGGGCCCGTCTCTACTCGAGCACGGTGTTTTAGATTGTTCGAAGTCACACTTACAATATTGCCACCCACCGTTGCCCTGCGAAGGTTGATTCCTTTTTCAACGACTTCCTTTGGAGTAAAGGCGAGCTTGTCGATGAACGATGGGTTTTGCCTTTCGATTAAGTGTGCACGCCATAGAGAATCAGCCCCTCGCCCATCCATTCCCTCGGCAAAAGCTGGCATATTTGGCATGTTTTCCGACTCGATTCGAGTGGCATAGACTCGCACGTAGTCTCCAAGCTTTAAGTCTCCTTCGAAACATGCGTAAATGGTGGTTGCATTGCCTGCATCGTCTTCAATCACGATTTGGTCGTAAGGACGTATGTATGAAACTTGTCCGGTAAGTTCCACGAGCGTTCCATGTTCGAACTCGTTTGAGTCGCGCGACAAATCAAATCTTACAGCGTTCTCGAATGACAGCCCCGAGTTGTCCTCAGCTTTGTTGGCAAGGACTTCAAACTTTTCGCTGGCCATTGAATGCGTGATCATCCCAACTTGACGATCAATTTCATCTTCGAGATAGGATAGTGTGCCTTCGAGTGCGATATCTTTGCCAATGAATTCGAAGGCTTCTTTGGCGGAGAATCCTCGGTTTACACGAGCCAGAAAACGTCGTTTGCCGACGTGCATCATCATCTGACAACGTTTGTCCTCTACCAATACCGATTCAACGGTGGCTTGCCCTGCGACGCGTTGCGACCAGAATTCAGGAGGTCCAATCTGTGCAAAATCAACCTCGGTTGGGGTAATCGGTTGACCGTGAGCTTGTACCATCAGCTGCTCGACGACCAATCGATAGCTTTTGCAGTAGAAAACACCCGTTGCTCGGATTTTCGTGCCGAGCTTAATTTCCGGTGGATCCTTGTAGTAGTCGTAGGGAAGGTGCAAATACAGGGCTTTGCTGCCTTGTTGAATGAAAAGTTGATTCCATACCGGGTCCCAATTGTTTACGGTTGCAACAAAATCAAGTCGAAATTTGCTAGTGGGAAACGCCGATTGGAGCTTGTCGATTGCGGCCAGTGTTTCGATCGGTTCCCTCTGAGAGTATTCCGAAGCACTGTGGTTGGTTGAGGGATCCCAACCATGTGCGGAGTGTCTCTCTTCCGCTTTATCTGGATCGGACGACGCGGAGGTGGCTGGCGAGGATGCTGCATCTGGCTGCGCGTACAGCGTCCTACCGAGGCCTGCACCAAGGCAAAGGACGAGGACCGATACGGTTTGCATCGGTGCCAGAATCCAAGATTTCGAAAAATACCGTTTACCACTCATGAGCAAGATTGGGCCTCAGCACCAAAAAAAGCGGAATCAGGAATCCTTAAAACAACTCCCGTATTTCGCGGAATCCTGTATCAACAATCGGGAAGGGCCGGCCACCCGGCCCCGGGATATGGTTTTCTAAATCCAATCCCATTGCGTGGAAAATCGTAGCCACAACTTCAGGTGGTTCTGTCGGTCGATCGGCCGGTACAGCCCCAATAGGGTCGCTTGCGCCTACTACCTGACCACCCTTGACTCCACCTCCAGCAAAGTAAACGGTGTAGCACTGGGGCCAGTGGTCGCGGCCTCCGGCCGGATTGACTTTGGGCGTCCTGCCGAACTCGGCCATATTGACCACCATGGTGTCATCGAGCATCCCACGATCGGCCAGGTCAGTTATGAGGGCCGAGTACGCTTGGTCGTACATCGGAGCTACGATGTTTTTCATGCCTTCGATAGAAGTGAAGGGTTTGCTCCCATGGATGTCCCAAGTAATTTCATCGAAGACGGTCAAGAACGTGTTGACGGTTACAAATCGAACTCGAGCCTCAATCAAGCGCCTGGCCAGCAATAAGCATTGGCCGAATCGATTCATGCCGTATCGTTCGCGTACTTTCTTCGGTTCTTTCGATAGATCGAACGCGTCGCGTGCTTGCGGGCTCGTCATCAATCGATAAGCCGTGTCAAAGTGCTCGCTCATCGTCTTGGCACTTTCGCTCGACTCAAATTGCGTCATAGAAGACTCCACTGCATCGCGCAGTCGTCTTCGGCGGTCTAGACGTGCGGCGGGAATCGATTCCGGCGGAAGCAGGTCCGGAACTTGGAATTTTTCCTTGGAAGGATCTGCCATCAGTGCAAACGGATCGTATGCCTTACCCAGAAAGCCACCTGCTTGGCCATTCGGGAGATTTCCACCGCCGCGCCCCATCGTTTCCGGCAGGACGACGTGCGGAGGCAAGTCGCTCCGAGGTCCCTTGAGATACCAAAGTGCCGATCCCACATGTGGAGTGTCAACACCACCGGTGAACAAGCGCCCCGTCTGCATAATCTGCCAACCAGAATCATGCACTGCCGCACCTCGGTGAAAGCAAGATCGGACAAACCCAATCTTGTCCGCAATCTTGGCATGCTCTGGTAAGATCTCCGACAACTGGATGCCCGGGGCACTTGTCGAAATCGGCTTGAAGGGCCCACGAATTTCAGCCGGTGCCTCAGGCTTCATGTCAAACGTATCCAGGTGGCTTGGAGCGCCCAGATTAAATATTAGTATGCAGGACTTTTCGTCCTTGCTAGGATCCACCAAGCCCCGCTCACTCGCCGCGACCCAACTAGGCAACGTTAAGCCAGCAGCGCTAAGCGTACCAACCTGCAGGAAGTCACGCCGTGTCAGTCCGTTGCAAGTGTGCGCTTTCCCCTTGCCTAGTAGATCCAACATTTCGATTCCCCCACAACCTAAACCTGTTTCGATAAACTTCACTATCGAGACACTGAACAAAAGATCAGCAATTGCTCTATTTTGAGGCTTTTATTCTAGACCAATCCGCGGCAATCCGCAGGGCTACAAGCACTTTGCCGGAACAATATGCTCTGCTGAGCTCGATATTTCGGAATAACAGGGCGCAATTGGCATATGGGATGAGCACTTCTGCACTAACTTCTAACGCGATGCAATTCACGAGATCAGCGATTAACCTAACGATCCGTTTGCTGCTTTCCTTAGCACGTTTCGTGACCGTATTGTCTTGAGCACGGGCCGCCAGCGCGCAGGAAACCCAACACCTCCAGTTTTTCGAAGATCACATCCGTCCGGTTTTGGCCAAGCACTGCTACGATTGTCATTCTGCAAAGCCCGAAGAGTCTATGGGCAGGCTGACCTTGGATACGAGGAACGGTTGG
>JBCCEO010000108.1:0-15046 GCA_039030255.1 Planctomycetota bacterium
CATCAATTTGGCTAGGGAATCCGCCGAGCCGATAAGCAGAAGCGGGGTTTTTTAAAATAAGAGATCATGCGTGGGATAACGATTCGTGAAGCTCGGATGGGGGATGTCAAGGAGTTGGCGGTTCTGCACGTTGAGGCGTGGAAGATTGCATATGCTCCAATTCTGACTCAGGAACATCTGGATTGGGTTTCGGTGCAACGCGAAGTGCGAAGGAAGCGGAGTCGGGTAAAGGACGATACGCCTTTCCTAGTTGCCGAAAAGTCCGGTCAGCTCCTCGGCTTTATGGTCTACAGTGAGTTCGACGATAGCGACGAAGCTTGGGAGATCGATTCCTTGTGGGTGCACCATGAATTCACGCGGCAAGGCATCGGAGCAAAACTGATCGAGCAGCTTCGCGAGCGTGAACGGCCGAAACGCATTCACGTTTGGGTGCTTACCGGGGTAGACGCTGGCCCCAACTTTTACGAAAGACATGGCTTCCGTCCCGAAGAAGAGACTCGTCAGGATTTTATCTTCCTAGACGAGCCCATGCCTATGGTGCGTTACAGGAAAAATTGCCGGTACCGCAAGATTCAAAGCTGAAGAGATTTCGCAATCCGAGCAGCGAATCAATCTTTCGATTCGGACCAACGTAGCAGCTTCAACTGCGGAGGGCTGCCCTTCCAGTTGCCGCCGACGAGCTTAGGTTGGCCTGTTTGACCCCGGGCGGGGCGAAGTCGCTCGGAGTGTGTAAGCTTCAATCTACGAACTTGCTGCCAACTCGGTAAAGGCTCGCCGGCATGATTCTTGAAGTCACTTGGGGCGAGTGAAAACTCCCGTTCAGCGGCGCCGCCTGGCAGGTTCAACTCGGCGGCGTATTCGTCGAGCAAAATAATGAACTTGTTGGGCTCATCGGCTTGGAGCGTAAGGCTTAGCTTGACATCTTTCGGTGCTTTGAATTGTGCTGCATGAAGCTTGTGCGTTGATTGGGACCAATCGTTTGCGCGATATGAAAACCATTCCTTCTTCCAATCCTCCTGAAAATCTTCGATTACCAAGGAAGGCTCGATTGCAGCCCGAACGCCCGCTTTGGCCAAGTCGGCCGCCGAAACCTTTGCAATGAGTGAGGAAAGATTCAAAGTGTTCGATGTGTAATCGCCATAGTAATAACCCACTCCCGAGACGGGCTCATCAAGTTCGCACAACACGTTCGCAAATACCCAGAGTGGTTTATCGGTTTCGGTAAGCGGTAAATCTGCTTGCCAAGCGTCACCGACTGGAGTGGGCTTGGCGTGTTGCCAAAAACGAGTCATCGTGTCCTGCATCGATTCGTCATCGCTACCCTGCGTTGTATAAAAGACGTCCACCGAGGCGATCTTTCGCGAATTGTCGGGGACCACCACGATACGCGGGGTACCTTTTTCTGTTTTTAATTGCAGTTTGGTTTCTGGCGTTTGGGGAAATCGAAAACTTGCTTTTAAGTGCTGGTCCATCCACAGCATAGTTGCGACTTCATATTCGGGTGTATCCTGATGATTGTGGTGCGGCGAGCATGTAACGCGCCACTGCTTACTTTTTATTTCGGCAACGGATGCTGGCAAGTCATCGATTCGGCCATGGAAATCGTTGGAAGGACTTAGGAAAATGATGGGGCAGGAAATGCGTTTCAGACTATTGCCATCTCCGATTGTCTGAGCAAAAAGTTGACTCTTGTTGTCTCGATCACTGATTCCACCGCAGGAGGGAGCGGCTGCTTTGACACGAGGATCGATGGCGGTCATGACGGTCAGTTTGCCGCCCATGGAGTGACCATAGACTCCCAGGCGATTTGGATCGACTTCGGGCTGACGCTCCAAGAAAGTCAAAGCTCGACGAGCGGCCAACGCGCAAAGAAACCAACCACTGTTCCTGGGCGACTCGACGGAGTCCAAAGTCCAATCTGCAGCTTTCGCGCTCGGAAATTGATTTCCAGCGTTTCTGCTTGGAGCATGATAGCCATCAACAGCCCCCCAATCCGTTGTGACTCGATAGTTTGGATCGTCCTGCTTGCTGTCCCAAAACAATTGGACTTCGTTGGGTGAGACTCGGTATTCGGGTGCACTGATGCGACCGGCCCATGCGATAGACACGACTGCGTAGCCACGCTTAGCGCCAGCCAAACATGCTTTGTAATCCGCGTATTGCCCGCCGCCGTGAATTTGCAATAGTCCAGGCAGTTTCTCATTAGCATCGTCAGCGGACTTAGGAAAACCATAGACTGCGGCGAGCTTGGCTTTCGCTCCTTTGAAGATTCCGATATGAAAGCGAACCACACGAAGGATGATTTCGTCTTGCTCCCATTCCTTCAGGATTTCAACATCCAGTGCTTCTGCGCGTGGGTCAAAACCTTCCCACATCTCCAGCACGGATTGTGGTGCCACGTCGTTTTTCAGTGCCGGCAAGGTGTCGGCCGCCATCGCGTAAGGCGAAGCGAGTTGCCAGAGGATCGAAAACGCAAAAAGCACAATCGTGTGATTGCAAAGTTGGTGAGCTAAGTAAAGTCGAGTCATCCGATATTGTTTTGCTTGAGAACCAGAAGGAAGGGAATGTAAGGGATACACTAGAATACTGCTTGGCAATCCATGTTCTCACGGAATTCCTCCAAATCCTGACGGCTTTCAGAATTTGGCTTGCCTAAGAAAAGATTTTCGCTGCTGGGGCCAGGCAAATTCCGGTTCTGATTGCATTGCACTTTTACCGCCAGCCGAAACCTGTAAAACTCTTCCAACACTACATGCAACCGATAGTTGAATTGCCAATGGGCTCCGCTCGGTTGGACGGGACGAAAGAAAGAATAGTGAACGCGAAATCACTGAGAGACCGACTTTTTCACGAGATCTTATTAGCTCGGCAACGCGTCTATGCCGTGCGTGAACGGACACCGTTGGAATTGCTCGATATTGGAGCGAAGGTCGAGGTTTGGGTGAAGCGAGAGGACCAGCCACCCATCCATGCCTACAAGTGGCGGGGAGCCTACAACTGCGTGGCAAACCTCAGCGAGCAAGAACGTTCCAAAGGCGTCGTCTGCGCCTCGGCGGGAAACCATGCGCAAGGTGTCGCGTTGGCCGCGGCGAGCCTCGGTTGCGAGGCTCGAATCTTCATGCCACGTCCAACGCCCATGATGAAACGGAACGCAGTAGAACAACATGGCGGCGAATTGGTTACTGTCGAATTGATTGGAGATACCTTCGACCAAGCATTCCAAGCAGCTCACAAGTATGCATCCGAGAACGGAATGTTCTTCGTACATCCCTACGACGACTTGGTGACGATGGGCGGCCAAGGAACATTGGCAGACGAAATTGTGATGTCGGGCAAAGGCCCGTTTGACTACGCCTTTTTGCAAATCGGCGGTGGTGGAATGGCCGCAGCGGTGGCTTGCTGGCTGAAACACTATATGCCGGATATTAAAATCGTCGGAGTGGAGGGCGAAGGACAGGCCTCGATGGCAGCCGCCGTCCAAAATATGAGCCCCATTGAATTGGACGAACTAGATATTTTCTGCGATGGAACGGCGGTTCAGAAAGCTGGCGAGCTAACGTATCAGCTTTGCAGCGAGCTGATCGACGAATTCATGACGGTCAGCAACCAAGAGATATGCAGTGCGATTCGCAGTTTCTGGAACTGGCGACGACGCATTGTCGAACCCGCCGGTGCACTTGGCCTGGCGGGACTGATCAAGGAGAAGCAACGTTTGGAAGGCAAGCGAGTCCTGACAGTTACCTGCGGGGCCAATATGGATTTTTCGCAACTGGCGGTCATCGCGGCGGAAGCCGGAATTGGCGGCGAAGTGCGTCGACACTTGCGATTCGAAATCCCAGAAAAAAGCGGCTCGCTGCGTTGGTTGCTCGATGACGCCCTGGCCGACTGCAATATCACGGAGTTCCAGTACGGCAAGTCGGATGATCGGGTCGCGTTTCCGGTGATTGGTTTCGACGCTCCCGTTGAAGTGCTAGAACAAGTCAACGCAGCTTGTGCGAGTGCTGGGATTGGCGTGCAAGATGTTTCGTCCTCGGAGGAGATTCACTTTCGCGTGATTCCATTCACACCAACGCTATTTCAAAACCCTTTGATGTTGCGTTATGAGTTTCCGGAACGAGCGGGGGCCTTGCACGAGTTTCTGGAAAAGACGGAAGACCTGGCGAACGTCTGCTACTTCAACTACCAGTACTCAGGGGAACGCGTTGGTCGAGCCCTTGTTGGATTGGAGTTTTCCGAGTTAAGCCATCGTGATGCGATGCTTGCGCGACTTCGGCAAGACGAAGTGCTCTCCAAACGCCATTATCTACTCAACGAGAAAACCGTCGCAAGAATGTTGCGTGGTTAGAGCAGGGCGTGGTTTTCGGCTATCGTCGACGACGCCAAGTTGGATAAAGTAATCCAAGTAGCAGGATCGAAGCTGAACTTGGTTCTGGAACCGCCAAGGCACCGAGCGAGACGCTTGTCAGAGCAAGGTCTTCTTCCTCGGCTCCGATGCCAGTGTTGGCAAAACTGATTCCAGAAGCCGCCGAGAAATCGAGCTGAGGTCCGGAGGCTCCGACCAATTCATTTACAGTGACAGCATTGTCTAGTGCGACCGAGCCACTTGCATTGGTGATTTTGAAAGTTCCCGTGCCAGATTCAAAAGTGATTCCGGAACCAGGCGATACACCAGCAAGTCCGATCCAGTCCGGCGAGGAAACAGAGAGTTCTTTTTGCCCGAGGAAGGCTCCAAAGCCGGGGCGAAAACCGACGCCAGCAAAATAGAGATCCTTGTCGGCATTCCAGGTGAAAGACTCTTGGCCGTCGATCATCCAGGGGCGTTCTGAATTGGCGGAGTAGTCCGCCGAGTTACGCATTCCCATTCCGTTTTGGTCGCCGATAAAACGAGCCGCGCCGCCTGTGGTGATTCCACCGTAATCCGACATGGCTGAATTCGTGAAGGTGACCGCGCTGCCGCCAATGTTCAACCCGGTCCCGCCCCAGGTTTGCCCGAGCTCTGTACCCGTGTTGAAACCCGTGTAGATCGGCGTCGCTACTTCACTGAATCCGTGCGTAACATTGACGGAAGTCGAGCCATTTCCCGCGGTATCTCGCATAAAAATGAGCTCAACAACTTCGGCCGAAGCAATTGAAAGATTGCTTAGTACGAAGGTTGCAAGTACAAGAGACCGGAAAAGCTTCATGAGAGGATTTGTGGAAGCAAGTGAAAGCGTATTTTTCAGAGTCGTTTAGTGTAGTTACTCGATGCAGGGATGCAACAGTTTGCCAAGCCATCCTTTCGGGTGGTTTTTCTTTTGACCAGTCCATTTTCTCGTGCTCGATGCCCGAATACTGCAGGATCAAATCAAACTTGAAATAGCCTATTCAGCCTTCGGCTTGAGGATCGGCGAATCAAAACCCTCGACGTCGCTCGGTTTGGCGTCCGTCACGGAGGGTTTGAAGCTGAACGTGGAGGGGTTGTACGGGCCGACAAGAGAAACGTCGTTGCCCGACTTGATTTCATCATCCATTTCCATACACCACAGGGTCGCGTTGATGATCATGCGGCGAACGCCTTCACTCAAAATATCCTCCGACGCACCTTGCGTCGAGCAAAACACTCTCCCTTCCTTGCCGCCTTGGAAGGAGTAGGTACGAACCCATGCAGCGGGTTGCGGTTCTTTGCCTTCGATTGGCTTAGCTCCAACTTCCATCGATTCCAAAACACGGTTTGTTGCCAGGATCGTTGAGTCGGGCATGGGACGTGCCGAGTATGCACCTGCCATCGCATGCATCGCGTCGACACCGCGCATGACGGGATGTTCGGCTTGAGCGGGCACGACATGCATTGCCGTTGCGAACTTATGGTTGCTTCCGTAGTGACCGGCGCCGAGTTTAGGATTCCACGTTTCACCAAGCACTTGACGACCAAAACCGCCTACAAAATCATCTTCGCGGTAGTTGAAGTTGTGATAGGCGTATTTGCCTTTCAGCCCATTGAATGCGTGTGTTGTGGTGCGGAGCCCCAGTACAGGACCGCCGCGTTTCAAGTACGCTTCGAACTTCTCCATCCAGGCGTCTTCAGGATGCACAAACCGAAGGAACAAGAACAGCATGTCGGCGTCTTCGATTGCATCGATACCTGGAATGTTGCTCGATCCCTGTTTGATCAAACCGTCCTCATTTTGGCCGAACAGAACAGTGCACTTGAATCCGTATCGCTTGGCAAGAATACGTGCGATGGCCGGACAAGTTTCCTCGCCGCGATACTCATGATCCGAGGCAATGAATAGGATGTGCTTTCCTTTTCCCGGACCATCCTCTCCTTCGTAAACAACGTAATCGGCTGCCCATGTACTTGAGGTCAGCGTGAGGCAAAGAAAGCTGAGGCAAATAACGAGGCGGGCTGTGAATTGCTGCACAGGCATTGGTGAGATCCTGAGGTTGAAGAATAAGCTTGATGGCTTGAGCCGTGACGCGTTCCTATTGTAGCCAATCATCGGCCGAGGGTTGTGCCTGAACTCAATTCGGCACTTTCCAAGTTGGTCCCGTATTCGACGGGGATGCCCAAGTTCGCGTCTGGTTGCCAGAAGTTGCTTTGGGTAGTGCGTAGCCAGCAAATCCTGGAAGGTCTCGAACTCGAGGCCTGCCGCCGATGTCCAAAGCTACTTGGGGAGGCGATTCAATATCGTTGGCGGGAGAAAAAGGGTCAGGTCTCTTTTCTTTCTCTACCCCCCTTTCTTCTTGCCCCCTTTTCTTCTTCCTTTCGTTATTTTCGTATTTTTCGTGGTCCCAAACGGGTGTCACTCCTCAAACAAAACGCTCCATCGTTAGTGGCGGTTGAACCAACCAATCATCATTACACTACAGAAGAAGGTGAACCACGAAAATCGCGAATGGGACGAAAGTAAGGAGTCAGAGTTGCTGATAGCGAGAAGTGGTAGATTTCCGGTGGTGGCAACAAGTTACGGGGGCACAACACTCGATCTTCTCTCCTCATTGAAAGACTGAACTCTAAAAGAGACCTGCCCGCTTTTCATCCTCTATGGGTAGAACAGAAATCGAGGTTCTACTGTCATAGACTTCGAAATGTTTGTCAGACGGCAACGTTTTTGCGCTCGATCATTTGATCTCGAAGGCCGATTCCATGTTCGTCAAACTTTGAGCCGAGCGCACCTAGTCCGTTTGCTTGTACGAGCTCATATTCCTTCTTGTAGAGCGGTACGGCCGTATAGATGCCGATAAATTTCTCGTCAGAGACATAGATTGACTCCTCGATCGAGGCAATCAGCATCCAGTAACACATTTCTGTGTTTGCGGCGAAAGGTTGCGGAGGGGAACCGTTGGGCCAGAAGAAGAGTCTGCTAAGCTCGATTTTTTTAAGGTGCGGTTCCATGGCGAGTCGGCGAACCCATTGAAAGGGCCAGTTTTTCTCACTGTCGCTGAGTGCATCTTGACCAATGGGCCAAGACTTTGGAAGGCGAAGGACTATCTCCGGCCAACGAACTTCTTCATGTCCGGGTTCGACTGGTAGTGGATTGTCCGACATGCCACCGGTGCAAAGAGCAAACTCCTTTCCCTCATCGAAAATGTGAATGTCTACCCGCAGCTCTCCATCCATAAGGCCCTGAATTGTAGCAATCGGCTCTTCCGAAAATCTTTCTGTAAAGGCCTCGCAGACCGCTTCCGTCGAATCCAATGGCGCTGGTGGAACGTATCCCGTTTCCGCAGCCGTCTTCACGCCTCTCGACTTAAGTAACGCGATAATCTCTGCATTGCCAACTTTCAACGCTCGATCAAGAGCCGTCATGTCAAAGTCGACGGCATCATGAACTGCTCCGTTGTCGAGTAGCAGCTCAATCATTTCAACATTCTCTTTAGCAATAGCTAGGCTCAGTGCATGACATTGAAGTACTCCCTCATCCTCGTGGTTGACGCTCGCACCTAACTCGATCAGCTTCCTCGCCGACACCGGCCGACAGATTCCACCCAGGCAGGTTTCTTTTAGAGGGATAATGCCTCTACCACCGTTAACATTAGCTCCTTGGCTAACGTAAAACTCTATCAACTCTGGGCTGTCAAGTTCGATGCCGGTCTGCAGCATATAGGTGAAATAAAAATCCTTTTCACTGCCCTCTCCATATAGATCAGAATATCGCTGAAGATACTGCTTGACCCGGTCCATGTATTCGTTTATCTGTTTGCTCTCTAACAGCACCGTTAGTTCGCGTCTAAGATCGTCAGTCATTCTTGATCAAATCCCTAAGTGACTCTGCGATTTAGGTAATCGGCCCATTTTCGTTCAATGAAGTCGTCGGCTTCTTGCTTGAGCAGTTGGGTCAGTGACTCATATATCTTCTCTGGTGGAAGGGGCACTGCACAAGTCACCTAGTGCCAATCCGAATCGTCTCGCCTCCGTTAGTCCCCAATTGAGGCCGCGGTCCAAAGTAGTTGTGATCCATGCGGTGGTGGCCAGGTTGCTCGGTGCCCCGAACAACAAGGGCTGCACCTCGGCTGCGTTTCTCTGCAAAGTAAGAGTGATTCATGCGATTGTTGAAGCCGTCAACTGAAAGCCAGCGAGATTCGTTTTCAGCTTCCGAGTCGGTTGTTTGGCGAAAGCGCAGTTCGTGACGCGAAAATGCTCGGCGAGTCGCTGACTGTGGGAACGAAGTTGCATGACTCGCTTGGCCCGATGACATCGCGAAATACGAATCCTGCGACGATCACATGCTGGCCAGAAAATCGGAATTGCGAGTTACCAGTAAAGACGACTTGGCCTTCCGTTTCGGCGCGGATCGTAATGGGTCGTTCCCGCGTTCCTTTGCATTCGTCAAATGTTAGGCAAACTCCTTCCCAAGTTCCGTTGGCCAAAATAACTGTATCGCCCGCGCGGGCAATATTGCTCGCAGACTTTACTTCGCTGGCAGAGGCGACGCGATATTCTTTTCCCTCCACTTTTGGGGGCAGACTGGAAGACCATAGAACGGCGGTCAGCAGAAGAAGAATTCTGGTTGCTACGTGCATCACGGTGGCTCATTGAATAAGGTAACGGGAAAGTATAATCTTGAAACGGATTCTCTTCCCGCCTCAACTCCCTCTCCTAATGATTGCGGCCTTTCATGCAAGACTCGACGACCATTCACCGCTCGCGCAAGGTCGCGAAATGGATTCTCTGCACTCTCTTTATATGCGGCATCTCTGCGAACACATTTGCCCAATCCGATTATCCGCTGAAGCCGGTGCCTTACTACGAAGTCGAGATGACAAGCGACTTTTGGCGTCCGCGGATGGTCACGCAGCGCAAGACCTTGGTGCCCTGGGCCTTCGAACGTACAACGTCTGGAGTCGAACATCTGCAAGCCGCGGCGGACGTGCTGGCAGGAAAAGCAGTCGAGGACCATCGGCCTCACCGTTTTATCGACTCGGATCTCTACAAAGTCATGGAGGGTGCGGCCTACTTGATTCAACTCGAGCGCGATCCCGGGCTGGAAGCCAAGATGGACGCGATCATCGACGTAATCGCCTCCGCCCAAGAGCCCGACGGTTACTTGTATCCTTCGCACACAACAGGCGTTGGCAAAGAACGCGACATGATGGGCGATACGCCCTACTCCTTTGTCGTACACTCTCATGAGCTTTACAACATGGGGCACCTGTACGAAGCAGCGGTAGCCTACTACGAGACGACTGGAAAAGACAAGCTACTGAAGATCGCGGAGAAAAATGCTCAGCACGTAAACCGCGTGTTTTTCGAGGGCGAGGCGAAGTACAACGCAGGGAAGCCAGTCAATCAAGCTCCGGGGCATCAGGAGCCTGAGCTCGCGCTCGTCAAGCTTTATCGAGTGACCGGCAAGCAACTGTATTTGGATATGGCTCGCAAGTTTTTGGAAATTCGCGGCATTAGCTATGTTCCGGATGGCGAAGGAGTCATGGCACCGACCTACGCCCAGCAGCATGAACCTGTGAAGGAGCAAAGCGAGGCGGTGGGGCATGCGGTTCGCGCTACTTACTTGTACGCCGCGATGGCCGATGTCGGAACGCTCACCGGCGACACCAACTATGCAAAAGCTTTGAATCGGATTTGGGAAAACATCACGAACACCAAGATGCACATAACAGGCGGACTCGGAGCGGTACACGGGATCGAAGGTTTTGGCCCCAAGTACGAATTGCCCAATGCAGACGCTTTCAATGAAACATGCGCAGCAGTCGGTAATGTGTTTTTCAATTACCGCATGTTCCTGCTCACCAAGGATGCCAAGTTCTTGGATGTCGCTGAGGTGGCGTTGCTGAACAATGTACTCGCGGCCGTGAACTTGGAGGGAAATCGCTTCTTCTACGTCAATCCGCTGGACGCCGACGGCAAGTATCCCTTCAATCATGGAACGGCGAGTCGAGCTCCTTGGTTCGGCACCGCTTGCTGCCCCTCGAATATCGCAAGATTGATCCCACAAGTCCCTGGAATGACTTATGCCCACGACAAGGATAATGTTTTCGTCACTTTCTACGCGGAAAGTAAAACTCGCCTGGAAGTTGCTAACACCAACGTCGAAATCGCACAGTCGACGACTTATCCGAACGCTGGAGAGGTCACCATTCAAATCAATCCTGAAAAAGAATCGCAGTTTTCACTACACCTTCGCATTCCAACTTGGGCCCAAGGCCAGCGTTTTGTGCCTGGTGAATTGTACGAGTTCGTTGACGCATCCAGTGAGACCATTTCCTTGAAAGTAAATGGCGAAGCAATTGAAGCTTCTAAACTGCACAATGGCTTTGCGGTCATCGATCGCACATGGAAATCAGGGGATCGTGTCGAGCTTAGCTTGCCGATGCCAGTACGTGTAAGTCGTAGTCATGCTCAGGTCGAGGCGAATCGTGATCGGGTGGCATTCACACGCGGCCCCTTCGTGATGTGTGCAGAAGGCATCGACAATGGCGGCGTGACCCAGCGTTTTTTCCTGCCAGATACGGCTGGCAAGTCAAATGCCACCATCGCGCAAGTCGAAACCGAACACGGCAACTTTATACAAGCCACCGTTGCCGCCGAGCAATTGACCGCAAGCGGCGATTCCAAGACGGGGTCCCTGGTACTGACGCCCTACTACGCTTGGAACAATCGCGATACAGGTTCGATGACCGTTTGGTTTCCCACGAAGCCCAAGTTGGCCGTCTATGATCCTCACGCCTTGCCGCAGGCGAGTGTTTTTAGTGAACTCAGCGCCTCGTATACTTCGGAGTTGGATACGGTATCCGCGATTGGTGATCGACTTGAGCCAGAGTGGTCCAGCGGCAACAAGGTGCCTCGCTGGACTTCACGAGGGCAGGAAGGGAAGGGGCAATGGATCGTGGGCCGCTTCCAGGAGCCGAAAACTATTCGAAGCGTCGGCGTATTCTGGATGGACGATTGGCGTGGAACAACCAAGTTTCCTGAGAACTGGTCACTCGAGGTCGAGCAAGACGGCAAGTGGGTACAATTCCAACTGTACACAACCGACAAATACGACACGCGGGCGAATCAATACAATGTTGTGCACCCTGCCGCCCCAACCAAGTGCGAAGCGATCCGAATCAATGTCAAGCCTCTCGAAAAGATGGCTGTTGGGATTTTGGAAGTCCAAGTTCAGTTCGAAGACTGATGCATGCGGCTCTCCAACCAGATTGCATCGAATGCATCGAACTTTCTTAGTTTCGGTTCGCCGTTGTTCTTCGCGACGACGGCATTGAATTTTTCCGAACTCTCTAACTCATTCGAGTGCTCGCAGCTGCGCATCCACTTTCTTAGCGGCACGGAGCCCTTCCTCGACTGCACCGGGGACTGTCGCGGGATTGTCATGGTTAGTGGCTTCGCCCGCAAAGAAAAGCATGTTTACCACAGGCTTTCGTAGCGTTTTGCGCTCACTTTGCTCTGTTGAAGTATAGGTGAGCTGCGTTGGAAAAGAGTAGCTTCCACGCACGAATGGATCCGCAATCCAGTTCTTGACAATGCCTTCTACGTAGTTTTTCGTCGCTGCCCCAGAAAAATCGTATCCAGATCTTTTCAAGCGGCCGTAATGATGAAATCGTCGCCGCCTTGTTTTTTGAGTCGCGATCTAGCGACATTACTGAGTCCCCCATCAGTCGCGGTGTCAGGTATTTTGGCGCTGACAATTCTTATGGTCTTCTTTCGCTCCGCCGAAAGCACTGCCCTCAAGTCCTGACTGTCGGTGAGCAGCGACGCGTAAGCGGCCGGGCCTCTCAGATGCACGGAAGCGGCTAAAGCCTGCACTCCAACGATTGTAGTCAGTTGAAACCTACTCAAGTCGCGTTCCAGGGGCTGAGACTAATTGTGTAATTTATAACTGTCGCTACGATAAAGAGTATTGGGGTCAGTTCGCCCAGAAATATGGTGTCAGCCGTCAGTAGCGGATGAGCCGCCTGAACAAGAACCTTCCTAGGTTTCGCTGAAGTAAGTTTCGGTTAGAACTATAACTCTACAGAATAGAGTGCATTTGCGGCACTCGTCTTGTTTGTACGCTGCTCAGGAGAAACCCAAAATGCCAACACCTTTCCACCTCGCTGTGCAGGTACGTGACATCGCGGAAGCACGAGAGTTTTATGGTAACAAGATGGGATTACCAGAAGGACGAAGTGACGAGAATTGGATCGATTGGAATATGTTTGGCCATCAAGTCGTCACGCACTTGAACCCCACTCTAGGTCCGACCGGCAAAGTGCAAGACCACCGCAATCCGGTTGACGCCAAAGCCGTTCCCGTGCCGCATTTTGGCGTGGTTCTGGAAGTCGAAGAGTGGAAGCAACTTGCGGAACGCGTTCGTGGTTTTGTCGATGAGTTCATCATTGAACCCTACGTGCGCTTCGAAGGACAACCTGGCGAACAACACACGATGTTTTTCGAAGACCCAAGTGGCAACGCTCTCGAGTTTAAGGCCTTTGCCAACATCAAAGCGGAACTATTTGCCAAGTAAATCTCGCGAACCGGCACGCCCGAATAGGCGTGCAATCACTACCATTCGCGCCATTTGTCGATGTAATCGGCTTCCGCATCGAGACCTACGATACTGCCCATCTGATAGATGAAGTTGCAAAGTATTTCGCGTTCATCCGTATCGAGCGAACTTACGGACTTCTTACGTGAGATGGCGTTGAGAGCTGCAACGCATTTTTCGACGCAATTCAACTTTCTGGAATTGCTCGCGTTGCTGGGTAACTTGGCAAAGGCAGTCCGAAGCTTGTTGAGCTCCGCCCCCAACAGAGGCTGTAAATCCTCGTAGCAATACTGAAGGTCGGAACTGAAATCGATATCATCAAGCTGCTGCTTGGGGCTGCGATCGAGTGCTTTTTCTCCTTCTTGCAGCTTCAAGATCTTTGCGGCACCGGCAGAGATCAACTCACGTTTTGCCATACTTTTCAGGGCAATTTCAAGCATACTCAGGTCGCGACTTCCGATCGCTCCGAACGCTTTTTGATCGTCCTGCAGGATTCTCTGTCGTTTCACGGCCGCCCTTCCCATCTTGAGAATCTCCTCGGGACAGCTACCTCGAAGTTTGTAGACGGCAAACGCTAACGCAATAGCAATTTGATTCGTTTGATCCAAAAGTTCAGGCGATTCCTTATTCCATTTCAGCACTGACTTGGCAACGCTCGTAACGGGAAGCCCAGCTTCAGATTTCTTCCCAAGCGATTCGAGCTTCCACCCCTGGAGCAGTTGTTGCAGAAACTTGAGCGGCGAAGTTCGAGAGTGCGTGACGTTCCAGCGAGCAAACTCAAGCAATACCCCAATACCGGTTTCCGTTCCGTGAGGTCCTTTGAGATCGGGCGTCCAAAAGATGGGGGCAGCTAGCAGCGCTTTCGCATTGCGATGAAATAAAGCCCAACTCTCATCGATTCTGACTAAGAAATCAAAATCCATGGAGTTGGCATGAGCCACTCTACTAACCAATCGCGATTGTTCACGAATCTTCTTTCGTTCGGCAGCGTCAGGAATGTTCTGGTTCAAGATGCGCCGAGCATCCTGGAGCATTTCCTCAACATTCAGCGTTTCAGGAGCAATCTTGCCGAGCGTTGCAATGGACTCAAGGGCCAGCAAACATTCTTGGCAACCTCTCTTGAGATCCGTCTTGCTGGGCTTCTTGTTCTTATCCTCAGCGAAAAAGTTGGCACTAACGCTTTCTACTTCAATCCTGCGTTCCTTCTTGACAAACTTTACACGAGGCAGCTTGTCTATCGACTTCTGAAAATCCTCGTACTGGCTGCGAGCAGAACCTGCGACTGGCTCTCGTTTCTCCCAATAAAACCGCAGCTCAATTTCTTCAACTGCCTTACCATAAATCCCAAGGTGTAGGGCGAGTAGGTCCGTGGCGAAGCCGTGCGGATCACTGCTTGAGATAGTGGTGTACGTCTCCATCATGTCGCTGATTATCATTGCTCGGCCGACTCAATTAAGGCTTGCTGCTTGATGGCTTCTAGGTCCTGAGGAAGCACACTAGAGATAATCTACTTCGTTTTCTCAGCGCGTTCTACTTCCGTCGTGAATGAGTCGGGGCAAATCAAAGTTTCAAAGTGGGCGGCTGCATTGCATCAACTGCTTTTTGACCGCGATAATGGACGCTCGTCGATTTATTCGATACGCATGACTTCCATTCCCCTCCATTGAACAGGCGGATTTTGATGATTCGGTTTGCTATTCTCGTAATTGGAATCCAGATTGTTGCTTGGAGCTGCTTTGCGCGCGCCCAGGAACCAGATCAGAGCAGCATGACTCTCCAGTTGGGAAAGCCGACCGATGTCCGCGTTGATGAGGAGCACATCAAGAAGGCGGCGTCTCTCGTTCGAAACGCCGTGGAAGACAACGAAATTCCTGGAGCCGTCATTTTGGTTGCTCGACAAGGGCAAGTGATTCTGCACGAAGCATTCGGTTATCGCGACTTGGATCGCAGCAAGCCAATGCAAAAGGACGCGCTCTTTCGCATGGCATCCAACAGCAAGGCAATTACCGCAGCTGGAATTTTGACGCTTGTCGAAGATGGCAAGCTTGAGCTCGACGAGCCCGTCGGAAAGTACTTGCCCG
>JBCCEO010000109.1:0-14980 GCA_039030255.1 Planctomycetota bacterium
CAAAGCCGTATTGTCCCAGAGCGATTCGAAAGGCGAATTCTTGCTGCCAAAGACCGTGCAGACTTTGTGCTTGAGTACGAATTTGTAGGCTTGTTGAAAGGTCTTAATCGGCATGTTTAGCCTCCAAATGTTGTAGCGGAAGCCCCGTCGCTCGGCTCACTGGCTAGTTGAGGCGACGGAATGTCAAAACTTCCACCCTTCATAATAGCGGTAGTTCTTGAGAGTTTCGACGGAGGTTGGGTGCGGGAGACAAACCATCCGCAAAGCAGAAGGTGACGTGCGGCCAAAACTCTTGACGACTTCGGCTACGTGTATTGAGGCTAGGCACTGAGCCGTGATCGCGTAAGCGGCCGGGCTTCGCAGCTCCACCGAAAGCGGCTGAAGCCTGCACTCCAGCGATTGGCTCAGAGTCAGAGGCCGAAACTCTTGACGAGTTCCGCTACAGGGAAAGGCCCGAAAAGTTGGAGCTGCCTAGCTGACGCGGCGGGTTGGTACGAGTAGCGAATCTCCGATTCAACTCAGACTCTAAGCTATGCACTTGCTGGTTCGCGGTCGCGGTGGACGATGGCGAAGGCACAGGGAACAAGGATCAGCGTCAAGAAGGTACTGAAGAACATGCCGCCAAGTAGGGCTCTAGCAAGTGGAAGCATGGCTTCGTTGCCGGGAGCAAATTGAATCGCTAGCGGCAGCATAGAAGCGATCAGAGTTAGCGATGTCATCAATATGGGACGCAAGCGCACTTGGGCCGCTGACATAGCGGCGTCCCGCGCGGAAAACCCTTCTTCCAGTCGACGATTGGCAAATTCGACTAACAAGATCGAGTTGTTCACGACGACTCCAACCATCATCAGCGTGCCCATCAGGGACTGGATGTTGACAGTGGTGCCGGTCAAAAAGAGCACTAAAACTACGCCGCCCAATCCGAGCGGAACTGCGAGCATGATGATCAGAGGATCGACGAAGGATCGGAACTGTGCCATGAGCACTAAGTAAACCAGCAAAATGGCAACGGCCAAACCAATGCCCAAGAGACTCATGCCGGACTGCATTTTCTCAACGGGCCCGCGCAGCGTTGCCGAAACTCCACTCGGGAAATCCATGCCGGCCAAAGTCGTTTCAATGTCGGCAGCAACACTGCCAAGATCGCGGCCAGAAATATTCACGTGCACATCGTTGACTCGGGCAATGTTGTAGTGGGCAACTTCACCCGGAATGTTGACGCGCTTTATCTTCGCAATATTCGAAAGCGGTATGGTTATGGGTCCGTCAGGCGTCTTGAGAGAAATCGGCATGTTGCGGATCTCCTCCAAGGACTGAAACTCATTGTCCTCGTACTGCACGCCCATGAAAAAGTCGACGCCCGTTTTTGGATCGATCCAGATGGTAGGCGAGTAGCCAACGCTGGAGCCCAAGGAAGTCAAAATAGTTTGAGCGACTTGTTCCTGGTCGACTCCTAGATACTTGGCTCGCGTTCGGTCCACCTGAACATCGAATTGAGGATAGTCGAGGGACTGAGCGATCTGTACATCCGCAGTGCCGGCAATCGGGCGGATCGCCTCAACAATTTTTTCAGCCGCGTCGCGACAGCCACCGATTGTGCCTGCAGAAACTTGAACGCTGATCGGCGTTGGGACTCCTTCATGAAGCACCATGTTGACCAAGCCACCAGAAACGAACAAAAACTGCTCCATCGGGTACTCGTCGGAGAACCGTTGACGCAACTCTTCGATGTAGGTCTTAGTTGCCTTGTTTCGGCCAGCCTGCTTGAGATTCACAATGATGTAAGCCGTATCGGGCCCCGAATTGGAACTAAGTACCGTCGAGAATCCTGCGCCTTTGCCAACGGGAAGACCGATGTTGGCAATGAGCGTTTCAATACGCTCTTCTGGAATAACTTCCTTGATGGATTCTTCAAGGCGGGCAACCAATTTCTCCGTTTCTTCGAGTCTCGTTCCTGAAACGGTCTTCAGTCGAATCTCGAAAGTGCCTGCGTCGACCTCGGGAAACAGTTCCGAACCCAACTGCGGCCAGACGAAGAACGAAGCCACACATATCGCCACGGCGACTACGGAAGTCAAAACGGGCAAACGCAGTGCTTTGGAGAGCACTGCTCCGTAAACACCCTTAGGTGCAACATCCTGATCATCGTCTGCCGAACCTGACTTACTGATGCGTTCGCGGACAAAGGCAGCACAGAATGCGGGGACAAGTGTGATGGCGAGCAAGTAGGAAGCACCAATCGTCAAAGTTGCAGCTAGCGAAAGCGGCGTGAACAAGTACTTGATCATGCCGGTTAGGAAAACGGCGGGTAGGAAGACGGCCAGCGTCGTGATCGTACCAGCCAAGATGGCTCCAGACACTTCACCTGCACCCTGCAACGCGGCTTCCGAAGGCGACTTGCCCATCCGCAGGTGCCGAACCACATTTTCGACGACCACTATCCCCGCGTCGACCACCGTACCAATTGCTAAGGCTAAACCGCCTAACGTCATCACATTGATGGTTTGACCCGAGAAACCAAAGCCTAGAGCACCGATAAGGACTGCGAATAAAATGGTCGCAACCACGATGAGCGAAGGCAAGATGCGGCGCAGAAAGATCAGTACGATTACGGCAACAAGTCCTGCCCCGAGGGCAATCTGTGTCATCAAGCTGGACATCGCCTTGCGTATATAACCGGATTGGTCGGAAACCAGGGTGACTTCGGTCGCCTCGGGGATATCGCCCCGTTCTTTCATCTTTGGAATCTCGGATCCGATTCCTTCGTAAATACGATCGACGACCGCGATTGTATTTTCTCCTGGCTCGCGGAGCAGGGGACAATAAACGCTCCGATTCCCGTTCACGCGTACGATGTTGTACTGCAAGGATGCATCATCAACTACGCGTGCGACATCGCGAATGAAGATTGGCGATCCATCTCGCACGACGATGGGAATCGCTTCAATTTCCTCGGTCGTGGGCAGAGTATTGCGTGGGTGCACCTGATAGTCCGTGTTGCCGATCTCAGCGGTACCAGACGCCAGTACCAAATTCGATTTTCGCAAAGCTTCCACGACTTCGGTTGCGCTGATGTGGCGAGCTTGAAGTTTGGCCGGGTCGACGTAAACCATCATTTGCCGAAATTTCCCGCCAAACGGGTGCGGGATCTGTACGCCCTTGAGCCCGCCCATTTTATTTCGAACGGCGTAGTAACCGATCGAGTAGAGCTGAGATTCGCTAAGTCCTTCGCCGGATATTGCCGCCAAGACGACTGGCAAGTTCGCGGGCTCGCTTCGCAGCGTGAAGGGCCATTCGATACCCGGCGGCAAGTGAAACATGTCGCTCGCCTCTAGGTTCACAATGTCGTTCATCGCCGAACTTGGATCGGCTCCTGGCTGGAAAAAGATCTTGATTACCGCCGCACCTGGAACGGTTCTCGATTCTTGGTGCTCGATTTTTCCCGCCAACGTTAGAGCCCGTTCAACACGCGAGGTGACAGACTTCTCCATGTCCATCGTCGGCAAACCGGGATAGGAAAAAAAGCTAACGACAACGGGCTTCTTAAAATCTGGCAAGATGTCGATGGTGATACCAGGAATCACCGCAGCGCCCAAAATGCAGAGTGCAATCGTGGCCGCCAAAACGGCGAAGTTGTTTCGGATCGAGAATTGTATCAATCGCATTGCGGGATCAAGTCAGAGAGCGTAAAGGTCGTGGAGGCAATCGGTGTGGGAAGCATCGACCTAGAGCGGTTCGACGATCTGGCCTTCGGTGAATCTTGCAAGATGAGGACCAATGACGGTTTGCCCCAGGTCAACGCCGCTGAGGATTTCAATCTCATTGCCGGTATCCATCCCTGTTTGCACTTCGGCGATCGTGACACTATTGTTCGCATCGACCAGATAGACGAAGGCTTTGCCTTGCTCATCAAATCGAACTGCCCTCGCTGGAAGCATGTTCGTAGCGACATTCGTTTCTAGGCCAACGGTGGCTTCGCCGAACATCCCAGGCAGCCATTTCCCCTCTGGATTTTCAACTTCAGCTTCTGCCGTCACGGTACGGGTGCTGGCATCCAGGCTAGAGCTGACCCGAGTTACGGCGACTTCGAGCGGCGGCTCGGATGCAAAAGCGGGAAAAGTGATTGTGAGTTTATCGCCGGGTTGCACAAATGGAGCATGATTTTCCGGTATGGGAACATGAATTCTCACTTTGTTCGTTTGGTGTAGAACAAACAAAGTCGCCGAGCCCGCTTCGAGCGTGCCTCGCATCAGATCTCCCACGGAGACATGACGTTCTGTAACAACACCCGCGAAAGGAGATTTCAGTTCTGCATAGCTCAACAAGACCATCTGCTCTTCCAATTGCATTACGGCCACCGAAGTGCTGGCCTTGGCACTAACTATAGCGGCTTGGGCCCCAGCTTCCGCGGCTTGGGCCACGGCGACTTCCGCCTCGGCGGATTGCACGGCGGATAACACAGCAGATTGACTTGCCTGGGCCGAATCTCTCTTCTTCTGGGCTTCATCGAGCAAGCGTTGCTGCAGGGAACCGCGTTGGACTAGATCTTTGGTTCGAGACAGTTCTGCGTCTGCGGCGGCCAGCGATGCTTCTTCTTCCAGCAACTCAGCCCGTGCTTGCTCAAGTTTTGCACTCGCCGCTTTGACCGTTGCTTTGGCCAATGAGACTTGGGCTTCCGCCTCCAATTCTTTCGACTTCAACAAGGCAACTTGGGATTCCGATGCGCCGATCCGTTTTTCCATTTCTGGAACGCTCAAACGCGCCAGAACTTGGCCTACCTCGACGACGTCACCGATATCGACCAAAACCTCCTCGACATAGCCGCTAAGTCGACTACGAATTTCCGTCTCGTAGAAGGGCAGTATCGTCGCAGGCTGAACACAACTGCGCTCGATGTCTGTTTGTACCAGCGAGACTGTCCGTACTCGTACTGGTTTGTCGCCTTCGTCTTTCTTCGTCACTGTCGCGGCTGGTTTGCAACCAAACGCTAGGACCAGTGCAGCCATCCCTGCAACATAGGCGAAGGGGAGTTGGAATATTTTTTTTTGTTTCGGCAAAGCGCGGCTCATCGCGATTCCAGAATACGTAGAAGAAGCAATCACAGCAGAGGTTAAGGGTCTGATCCCTACAATCGTTACAGCTTCGGCAAGTGTCTCGCTTTAGCTAACTCTCAAGCTATACGATAGTCGGCATGGAGCGAATATTCGAGCGCCAACAAGCTCAAAACAATCAATCTGATCGCGTTGAGCCTGATTACCTGCACATTCGGAGGCCGAAGCAATACTCGAACAATCTGTTCAACCCGTCAAAATCCTGCGATCTGATCTGAGCAAAGCGTGATGATGAAGTTGCGAACCTTTTCCTGGAAAGTCCTTTGCTATGGTCTTTGCGCCAGTCTTTGCCTTAGTGGTTGTGCGACCAAGCAGCAATTTATCAATCCCTCCAAACCCAGAAACGATGCGGGAAACGAAGAGGCGACCGCAAGCGATGGAGGCGCTGAAACTGAAGAAGCTCTGGCCCCAAAAGTACTGCCGCTAGCTCAGCTGCCGACACTGCGCACGAGCGTTGAAGCCGCCAGCGGCACGACCGCTCGTCCAATTGCGAACTCGGAAGCGAATTTCGAGCGAGCATTGCCAATTGTCGCAAGTCCAATAGAAGTGCCTGCACCATCTGGAGGCGTTCTTGAATCTGCACCGATCACCTTGGAAATTGAGGCAGAGCCAACTGCAAGTGCAAATGAAATAACGGGGCCGGATACAATCGCGATTGCCTCCGATTCCTTACCTCTCAATCTGCCATCGGTACTTGCCACGATCAACCGCGGGCATCCGATCGTCGGATTCGCTCGATGGCGCGTGCAAGAAGCTTACGCCGAACTCGATCGAGCCAAAGCGATGTGGCTTCCCTCGATTCAATCTGGCTTTAGTTTTCATCGACATGATGGCAACTATCAGGCAAGCAACGGCCAGATCGTCGATGTGAACCGAAACTCCTTTCAATATGGACTTGGGGTTGGAGCAGCCGGCGCTGGTACAACTCCACAGCCTGGTCTCGTTGCGCAGTTTCATGCAGCAGATGCAATTTTCCTACCGAAAGTAACTCAAAAAACGGCCTGGGCGCGAAGTCATGCAGCGGATGCCACGATGAATCGTCAACTCCGTGACGCCGCAGTTGCATACTTTGAACTTCTTGGCGCCACGCAGGACAGTCGCATTATCGTGGAGTCGCAATCGCGGCTGGCGAAGCTCACCAAAATCACTGTCGACTTTGCCGAGGCAGGGGAGGGCCTGCAGTCAGATGCGGACCGTATGCGAACGGAGCTTGCGCTGCTGGAGAGCCGCGCGATTGGAGCTCAAGAAGCTATCGACCTAGCATCCGTTCGATTGGCGCAAGCATTGAGTCTCGATGCAGGACAGCAACTGGCTCCGATGGATGTCAGCGCGGTTCCCATGGAGTTTGTATCTGCTGGCGGAGACCGCGGTGCCTTGGTCGCTATGGCACTCTCGCAACGGCCAGAGCTCAAGGAGTCTCAAGCTCTCGTGGCAGCGGCTTGCGAAGCCTACAAACGCGAAAAGTTCGCTCCTTTCGTGCCCAGCGTTTTACTCGGGCTCAGCACAGGTGGCTTTGGCGGAGGGCTCGGCAGCACTTTGTCAAACGTAGACAACCGATACGATTTGGATGCAGCACTTTCCTGGCAAGTTCGAAACTTGGGATGGGGCGAGAAAGCTGCAAGGCGGCAGCGAACGGCACAAGTCGAGCAAGCGAAGTTCGAAAAACTGCGTGTTATGGATCAAGTAGCGGCCGAGGTAAGCACGGCTTCCGCTCAAGTGCAGCGCCGCAAACAACGACTGGAAGTCACGGAAAAAGCAATTACGACAGCCCAAGATTCCTTCAAAAGGAACTTAGAGCGAATCCAGGATGGCCAAGGACTGCCGCTCGAAGTCCTTCAGTCGGTGCAAGCCCTTGAAACGGCCCAACGGGCCTACAATAATGCCGTCATCTCCTACAACCAAGCACAAATGCAACTTCAGTGGGCCTTGGGCTGGCAAGTTTCAGACCAAGTCGCCTTTCGATAAGTCAGCGAGTTCATTCTTTACGCTTGATGCTGCTGGTCATGAATACGGTCCAATTCCCATCTTCGTCCTGCATTTCCGACTTGGCGTGAATAAGGTCTTTGGATTTGAATTCGTAGCTGTCGCGATAATTTAGAACTACATCGTTGGCAGCTTTCGGTCCTTTGGCCATCAGAATCAGTTTGTTGCCGTCTTTGCTCAGGCGCCCGTTGTATACCCACATATGGTTCATAACGGTGTCCACCCAGTTACCAACAAACTTCTTTTTCGTCGCATCATAGCCGATCGTTTGCATTGCTGAGAAAGCAAACCCAGGTGCATCCACCTTGTGACGATTCACGATCCAGAACTCGCCCAACATCTTGGCTGAGATCGATCCGCTGATCGTCTGATTTTCATCCGCCCCCTCTTGACGGTCGACAGACTCAACTTCCCACTCGCCAACAAATTTCTTGAGCCACTCGTGCTCCTTGCTTACGGTGGTTTGTTCTGGCGTTTGCGCCAAGGCGGGTGCTGCAGTTAGAACGAGCAATAAGAAAAGTACTTTGCGCATGGGATATCCTCAAGCAAATAAAAGAAAACAAGTCCTTGCAAAAGGACCAGTTTAACTGATCACCGCGCAAGAAGCAGAACATTTCTAAACAGCAAATCGCCTCGATCAGCTAGCCGATGACATCATCGTCCCAATAGTCGTAAGAAGACTGAAATGAGGCAGTTTGCTGAACAAATCGTCCAGGCAAGTTGTTCAGAAAGTAGCTAGAGTTAGCCGCCAAATTCCAGGATTGCCGACCATATCCTCGGCTTAGGTGCCGACTCAGGATCAACTCGTCCTTTGCTCGTGTCAGTGCAACGTAAAGGACTCGGCGTTCTTCCTCCACGGCCTCTTCGTCATCCAAACTTCGACTGTGCGGATAATTCCCAGGCTGGACAGCCGGCACAAAGCAAACTTCGCACTCTGTTCCTTTTGCGCTGTGTACGGTAATGAGCGTGACCACACCTTCATCATTTTGTTCCTGGGGCGCATACTCGGTGGCAGAGACAGGATCGAGGGTGTAGGTCTCAAGAAATCCGGATAGTGTCCGATGGTTCTTTGCTAAGTTTTCGAGCAAAACCATATCTCGCTTGCGGCTGTCCCAGTTGTCAAACTTTGACTCCAAAATCTTTGCCAAGTGTTTATGCGCGATCTCAACCGCTTTTGAGGGGCTGTCTTTGAGAACACAAAGTTGCTTTGGCAGCGAGAAAATTTCTGGTCGTTGCGGCAATAACTCCTCCAAACGCTGCTGTGCAGATTCAATATCTGGCGCCGCGCTGAGTTGCACTACCAATCGCGAGGCAGTAGCATCACCAATCCGGGAGAACAAAGTCAGGTATCGTACCCAAGCGAGCTCATCTTGGTGGTTGATCACCGCTCGCAGCACCGATAGCAAATCACGCACGTGAGCCATTTGTAGCAGGCTCATTCCACCGATAAACCGATAAGGGATTTTTTCTTGAATTAGCTCCGCTTCGATCGGCCGAGCCGTGTAGGCCGAGCGACACAAGATCATGTGCTGAGACCAACTGGCGCCGTCGGAACGCCGTTCTTTGATTGCATCTGCGATCCAACTCGCCTCGTCCAAGTCCGAATCGAAATCCAACAGCAGCGGCTGATGGCCCTCGCCACGGACCGACTCCAGACGCTTGCCGTATTTCAGTTTTGATTGGTCCAACAGCCAATTTGCGAGATCGAGAATTGGCTGGGTGGAACGATAGTTCTGCTTTAGCTTCAGCGTCTGACCATCGGGGACGCGCTCCGCAAATGAATGCACGTTTTTGAAATCCGCGCCTCGAAAAGCATAGATACTTTGGGCATCGTCGCCGACACAGAACAACTTGCAGTACTGCGAGAAGCTCTGCAAGATCAACCATTGCAACGGATTTGTGTCTTGCATTTCGTCGACCAGCACATGGTCGTAGCGTGAACAAACGTTCTTTCGAACTTGTTCATCTTCGTGCAAAACTTTTGCAAACCGATGCAGTATATCGTCATAGTCTAGGTAGCCGCCCGCGCGTTTGCGTTCGCGGTATCCCTCGAAGATCTTCAAAGTCGTTTCGGCCGCAGGTCCTTCGAGGTCCGTGAACTTGCGCAGGTAATCCTTGGCCGATTGATTGGTATTTCGCGCGTAGGAGTAATAGTTGATTAGCTCTGGAGCTTTGGGAATACTGGGATCCCGATTCACTAAATCGCCACGCACCAAACGCATCAACTGCAATTGGTCGTCCCGATCCATGATGGTAAGCCCTTCGAATCCGAACCATTTCCGTCGAGCACTCATGATGCGCAAACAAAGATGGTGGAATGTGCCGGTGACAAGCCTGCTTGCCGAAGTGGTCGATGATCGCATCAAGCGCTCGCGCAGTTCGTTTGCTGATCTGCGCGTGAATGTCACGATGACAATTCGAGCCGGATCGACTCCATCTTGGATCAGACGTTGAGTACGACCGATGATAGTTCGCGTCTTACCGGTCCCTGCGCCTGCCAGAACCAAGAGATTGCTGGCATCGCTCTTGATGGCTACAGATTGTTCTTCGTTAAATTCCATCCTTGTTAGCTCAAGAGAGTATCGCGGTTACAACTAATCCTGAAACGAACCACCACGCCTCTACAACTCTTTAATACGAATGTTTCGAAACTGGATCAAACTTGAGGCGGGTTTAAAAGATCCGTCTGCATTGATTCCGCCGTGATGCTGCAAGGCAATGGGCCCGCGTTTCGGTACACCGGGCAGCTGAGCTTGCTCCAGAACCATTTTATTGTTCTCGACCACGGTTAGACGGTCGCCAATCATGATGATTTTGAAAGAGTTCCATTGTCCAACTGGGTTATCCGCATTCACCCTCGGCGTTACACCTTCGCGGATTTCAGGGGCAATTTTGTCATTGTTTCGGTAGCCATAGACTTCACCTGAACCAATGGGCCAACACCAAATATTGACTTGCGCTTTGCTCGTACCGCGGAGAAAAATACCGGAATCGGCGTTGGGCATTTTGATCGTAAGCTTCTTGCCCGCCGGGTCCTTCAAATAGCTACCGTCTTGCAAAACAATCGGTACATCAAACAGCCCGCTCGTTTGCTTCAAACGCCACTCGATGTGCAAAATGAAATCACCATACTCCTTGACTGTCCATAAATTCTTGTCTTGCTTGGCCTCTGATCCCGCGTCGTAATCGATCACACCATCCAGGACTTTCCAATGTCCATTGTCTCCCTCTGGAAGTTTCCACCCTGAAAAGTCCTGACCATTGAAAATGGATACAAATCCGTCGACATCAGCGGAATCGCTTTGAGTCTGCGCCATCAGACTGCTGGTGGAAATCCACATCCCAATCAACCAAATCCAAGTTGTGCGATTAATCACAGCCATCGTTCTAATTCACTTTCTAACGCTGGATTCGTGATCGCAAGTAACTGCAACCTCGATAACCGTCAAAATAGGTGCACTCATTCTTCAAGCTTCATTATGGAGAATCCTGCATGTCTTGGTAGAGCGTGAGCGGCAGGAATTACCACCCTTGGGGGCCTCATTCATAGGTAACTCAAATTTTTTTGGGGTAGAAGCTTCCGGTTCAGCAGGTGGAATCTAAAATTAATGGTTAATCCCAGGCCAGCCTTCAGCATTGCATTGTCACTCTTATGGCAACCATTCCCTCCGCAACCAACAATGACCATTTGCTCGCACTTCTACACGAATTGGGTGTGGAAGACAGCGAGGAGCTAAGACAAACCCTTCTAGAACATGGGAATGGTTCGCTAGCGCACCTTCCAGAGTTGATTCCTGTTTTACAAAGTCGGGGACTAATCAACACCGAGCAGTTGAGAGGCATTCGCGATTTTGCTCAAAGTGTACGTAGCTCGTGCAACACGAGTATCAGCCAACTAACCTCGCCAGTTGGACCTGAAGATTCAAAGCCAAAACGCAGCCGGAAGGAAGAAGTCTACAACGACGACATTCGTGATAGCTGGTCGATTAGCTGGCACATTCGCTTGCTGCAAAAATTCGAACAGATACCGTTTGTCGCCTTCGAGTACTTGCAAGCTTTGGTGATGGTCACGCATGGCACGCAAGCTATGTCCTTATGGGTTGCACGTGGACTGTGCTTGCTGGTCTTTGCCGCAGCCACTCTTTTCTTTGCCTGGCCCGATGCGGAGCAAATCGAGGCTTCGAATTCAAACGCCCGAGTTGCGGAAGAGGAGGCAGAGCCAGTCGATTCTAGGCAATTGAATGTCAGCCCAATTTTGGGTCTGCTAGATCAAGGACAGTATTCGGAAGCGCTCGAGGCATCCAAGACGCTTGCGATCAAATCCAATTCGCATGAATTCGATCGAACGCTGCTGGAAACCGCCTTGGAATGGGCACAAGGAGCGCAAGTCGACAACATGAGTATCATGAAGCTTCTCATTCAAGACAGTCGATTCAACTCACAATGCTGGAGACACATCTATGCTGTTTGGCTGCTGGAATCTACCGGGAAGTCTCGCGATACAATGCTAAGCTTCTTAAGTGCATCGAATGCAGGGGATTCTTGGACTCGATTTCGAATGAAAGCTTGGCTGAACTCACGTGAGGGTGATGCAAGTTACGCACTAAGGTATTTGAATCAAGTTGAAGACTTAAAGGCTGAAGACGCAGACCTCTTGTTCCGCGCTCGATCAAGCTTGCAATCGCAAGATTTCCGAGGCGCGTTACTCGATCTCAACAGCCTGCGTAGCCAACTCGAAATTCAAGACAACGCGGGGTTGAGCAGCTCAGCAAAATTGGAAGACGTGCTAGCAACGCTTTGCCGAGAGAAGATTCGAGCTTACTGCGACATGTTGCATGAAAATGCGACGAACAAGACGAAACTTCCTTCCGAAGTAGCGGAGGCATACTCGCTAACAGATACTTTGACGGAATCTCTAGATAACCCGACTAGTGAGCAGCCTGAAGCTGAAGAGCCAGCAGTGTTTGGAACCGAACCTACTGACGGCAATGAAACTGAAAACGATGAGCCCGAGCAGACCGAGGATGGCAAATAGGCCTAAACAGGAACCTGTTTTACCTGTTTTTCACTAGGCCTAGTTCCCGTCGACTACCGCTACGTCCTACGTTTCGAGCCTGAACTCGAAACGCGGACAATCTGCGATTTCTTCGCTCGCGACTTTCATTTGTTTGGAAAGACGGGACCGCCGTAGGTGGCCGTATCGCCGAGTTCTTCTTCGATGCGAAGCAACTGATTGTATTTCGCCATACGGTCACTTCTGGATGCCGAACCCGTTTTGATTTGTCCGGTAGACAAACCGACTGCAAGGTCAGCGATCGTCGAATCTTCGGTTTCTCCAGAGCGGTGGCTCGAAATCGAAGTATATCCATTGCGAGCCGCCAACTGGATAGCATCGATCGTTTCGGTCAAGCTGCCAATTTGATTCACCTTAATAAGGATACTATTAGCGATGCTTTCGTCGATTCCGCGTTGCAATCGTTCAACGTTTGTGACAAACAAGTCATCGCCGACAAGCTGAACTTTATTGCCAACTTTTTCCGTTAATAGTTTCCAACTTTCCCAATCATCTTCGGAACATCCGTCTTCGATCGAGCAAATTGGATACTGATCAACCCAAGCTGCCAAGAAGTCCACCATTTCGGAGCCAGAGAGCTTCTTGCCGTCGATGGAATAGACTTTCTCGTCCGGGCTGTAGAATTCTGTAGCCGCCACATCCAGTGCGATAAAAATCTCTTCACCTGCTTTGTAGCCTGCCTTGTCGATCGCTTCCATAATCAAGTCAAGAGCTTCTTGATTACTGCCTAGGTCCGGAGCAAATCCACCTTCGTCGCCAACCGCTGTATTCAGCTTGCGGGCGCCGAGGACTTTCTTCAGGTGATGGAAAGTCTCCACTCCAGCACGGAGTGCATCGGAAAATCGCTCAAAACCGAGTGGCATCACCATAAACTCCTGAACGTCCACGGAGTTATCCGCATGCTCGCCACCGTTGACAATATTCATCATCGGAGCAGGCAGCATATGTGCGGAAGTTCCACCTAAATAGCGGTAGAGAGGCAATTGGGAGTAATCCGCTGCTGCCTTCGCAACTGCCAACGAGGCTCCGAGTATCGCGTTAGCTCCGAGCCTCTTCTTGTTCGGAGTGCCATCCAGCTCGAGCATTACTTTGTCTACGCCACGTTGGTCCACTGCATCCAAACCATAAAGGGCGTCAGCGATCTCACCGTTCACATTACTGATTGCCTGCGTCACGCCCTTACCCATGTAGACACCTGCATCGCCGTCACGCAGCTCCCAAGCCTCGTGGGCCCCTGTGCTAGCTCCGCTCGGAACAGCAGCCCTGCCGCTCGAACCATCAATCAGCATTACCTCGACTTCTACCGTGGGGTTTCCACGACTATCGAGAATCTGGCGGGCATGGACTGATTGAATTGTGCTCATTGGAATGCCTTTCGTCGGTCACGCTACCCAGGACCGAGTGCTATTCAAGGGAATTGGAATCTAAACAGAAAGCGGAATAGGATGGCCAAATCTCCGATTTCTGCCTTGGCTCGGCCCATTCTGGCCCAAGCGATTGCCTATTGTGCCCAATCTTTGACACTCTACTAGGGCTAGTTTGTGGTCTTCAGGACAAGTGCCACGATTTCGGCTATGGAATCAGATCTATTTTGCGTACATTCGCTGTCTCCCCCGAAACTGAAGGGACGAAAACCCTACATTCCGCGTTCTGATGATCCAAAGAAATCGCAAATGTTTTCAGGACTAGTAGAAACAAAAACCAATATCTTGGCCCTGCAAGCAGAGGGCGATGGACTTGCCGTCTCTCTGCAGCGACCTCAGTCTTTTGACGATATTGCGATCGGTGACAGCATCGCCATCAACGGCTGCTGCCTCACAATTACTCAGTTCGATCTGGAATCGATGCTGTTTCAGGCGGGCGAAGAAACGCTCTCCAAAACTACTCTGGGCAAACAGAAGGTGGGGGACCCGGTCAACTGCGAAAGATCACTGAGCTTAGGTGATCGAATCGGTGGGCATTTGGTGAGTGGACATATCGATGGCATTGGGAATCTGAAGTCGCGGCGCGACCACGGCGAATGGAGCGATATGCATTTTTTTAGTCCGCCCGCACTTATCAAACAAATGGCTTCCAAAGGATCTGTGGCAGTTCAGGGTGTGTCGCTGACTTTAGTAGACGTCGAGGAAACGGTCTTTTCGGTCGCCCTCATACCGCACACGCTAAGTGAAACCACATTGGGAGATCTGCAAGTCGGTGATGAAGTAAATCTTGAAACCGATCTCTTGGCGAAATACGTCGAGCAACAATTACGAAGTCGGCTAAGCTAGGTAAGCCTTCCTCCGCATATTCGCTTCATCCGAACCAGGCTTTCCACTACGCAATGTCACAGCGCCAAACAATTTCCTACTTGCAATCTCGCTTTCAAGCTGCTGGCTTGCAGCCTCAAACCAAATTCGGTCAGAATTTCTTGATCGATTTGAACTTGGTTCAAATGATTGCTGATACGGCCGAATTGAATACGCGCGACGTAGTACTGGAAGTTGGAACGGGCATGGGTTCTCTCACCAATCTACTTGCCCAAAAAGCTGGCCACGTCGTTACATGTGAGATCGACACACACATGGCTCGCCTGGCCGAGTATGAGTTTCAAGATCGTGAGAATGTGACATTGATTCAGCGTGATGCATTAAAAGGAAAAAATCGCCTTCACCCCGAAGTCGTGGAAACTGTTCAGGCGAAGCTTTCTGAGATAAAAGGCAGTCGGCTTAAACTAGTGGCCAACTTGCCCTACAACGTGGCAACGCCGATTCTTTCAAATCTGCTGGACATCGAACCCTGGCCTAATCGGATGGTGGCAACCATCCAAAAG